>JBNKRV010000172.1:0-53073 GCA_050296935.1 Marinilabiliaceae bacterium
ACAGGGTTCCACCTCTTCCCATTCCGAACAGAGAAGTTAAGCCTGTTAGCGCCGATGGTACTGCGTACTGTGGGAGAGTAGGTCGCCGCCGACTTTTAAAAGAGCAATTGGATTCAGTTCCGGTTGCTCTTTTTTTGTTTATATACTTACCCAATTATTAGATCATATCCTTGATATGGATGAGGTAATTCTTATTTTTGTGTCATCTCAAATAATAACAAGAATTCTATAA
This sequence comes from Marinilabiliaceae bacterium, assembly GCA_050296935.1. Taxonomy (GTDB): domain Bacteria; phylum Bacteroidota; class Bacteroidia; order Bacteroidales; family Marinilabiliaceae; genus Saccharicrinis. The sequence continues at coordinate 233 of JBNKRV010000172.1, forward strand.
TTTAAACTGTAATTAATGAAAATCCATTGTTTACTGCATGTTGATTTTGAAAGTCCTGGTTATGTTTTAGATTGGGCTGAATGGAATGATTTTGAAGTTTCATATACCCGATTATATAATGGAGAATCACTTCCTGAAATAAATGCGTTTGATATGTTAGTTGTAATGGGTGGTCCAATGGGAGTATATGATTCAGAAAGGTATACTTGGTTAAATCATGAAAAAGCATTTATTAAAGAGGCAATTGAGTCTGACAAATATGTTTTAGGAATCTGTTTAGGTGCTCAGTTAATAGCTGCTGCTATGGGTGCAAAAGTATATCCTTCAGGTATTCAGGAGATTGGATGGTATCCAATTGGATTGACTGAGAGTGGAGATAAATTATGGGGTAGTTTAGATCCTGAAAACAGATGGATGGTTTTACATTGGCATGGAGATACTTTTGATTTGCCGGAAGGAGCACAATTACTAGCATCTTCTAAAGTAACTAAGAATCAGGCATTCTTATTAGGAAATAAAGTTCTCGGATTACAATTTCATTTAGAAGCAACTCCTGTTACTGCCGGAGGTATGGTAAATACTTTAAAAGAGGAATTAGCTCAAATGGAAAATCAGGAATTGGTGATGTCAGGTAAAGAAATTTTAAAAGCGGAATTGTATTTTCATGATGCCAATACCTTATTAGAAGCTATTCTGGATAAATTTATTGAAAACGAATAGAATATATAGAGAGCTCTTATGTTTATAAAATCTAATAGCCTGAGCTCGATAAAATTTGAATCAAGCTCAGGTTAACAAATCTATTAAGAATTAATTTATAACTGAGGACCCGCTTTTTCTATGCTTTTCCCTTTTGGTGAATTTGTATACTTTTTAAAATTATCTTGAAACAGAAGAGCTAACTTCTCTGCTTTTTCAGCCCAAATTTTCGGGTTGCTATAGGTTTTTCTAGGATCCAGTATTTCAGGATTAACATCATGTAGATATGTTGGTACTTCAAGGTTGAAGATTGGGATAGTTTTTGTTTCTGCTTTTTCTATTGAACCATCTAAAATGGCATCAATAATAGCTCTGGTATCCTTAATTGAGATTCTTTCGCCAGAACCATTCCAACCTGTATTAACCAAATATGCCTTAGTGTTGTGTAAATTCATTTTCTTAATTAATTCATTTCCATATTCAGTAGGATGCAGGGAAAGAAAAGCTTCTCCAAAACAGGAAGAAAAAGTAGGAACAGGTTCATGCACACCTAATTCTGTTCCAGCTAATTTTGCTGTAAAACCTGATAAAAAGTGATATTGGGTTTGTTCAGGATTAAGTATAGAGACAGGAGGCATTACTCCAAAAGCATCTGCTGTTAAGAAAATAACTTTATTGGCATGTCCGGCTTTTGAAATTGGTTTAACTATGTTATTAATGTGATATATAGGGTAGGATACTCTTGTATTTTCAGTGATGGAATTATTTGAATAATCAATTGATCCATCATTAAATACAGTTACATTCTCCAACAGTGCATTTCTTTTAATTGCATGATATATATCTGGTTCACTATGCATATCAAGGTTAATTGTTTTGGCGTAGCAACCACCTTCAAAATTAAACACACCTTCATCATCCCAACCATGTTCATCATCACCAATTAGCTTTCTTTTGGGATCTGTTGATAAAGTGGTTTTTCCAGTTCCGGATAATCCAAAGAAAATGGCCACATCACCCTTGTTTCCTGTATTTGCTGAACAATGCATCGATGCAATTCCTTTAAGAGGTAGGTAATAATTCATCATAGCAAAAATACCTTTCTTCATTTCGCCTCCGTACCATGTTCCTCCTATAATCTGCATTTTCTCAGAGAGATTAAAAATGGTAAATACTTCAGAATTTAATTCTTGTTCTTTCCAGTTTTTATTAGTCATTTTAGAGGCGTTTAATACAACGAAATCGGGTTCTCCGTATTGTGTCAATTGTTCCTGTGTGGGTCTGATAAACATATTGGTAACAAAATGAGCTTGCCAGGCAACTTCTGTTATAAATCTCACTTTTAATTGAGTGTTTTTATTAGCTCCGCAATAAGTATCTATTACATATAGTTTTTTGTTTGATAGGAAGCTGGAAACTTCCTGTTTTAATGTACTCCAGATTGCGGGGGAAAGAGGTCTGTTATCGTTGGGTGCAAATGGAGTTGTCCACCAAATTGTATCTTTTGTAATATCATCATAAACAATGTATTTGTCTTTTGGAGAACGTCCTGTAAATCTTCCAGTCATTACGTTCACAGCTCCGCTATTGGTTTGCTGACCTTTCTCATACCCTTTTAACTCCGGATTCATTTCTTCAATAAATAAATCTTCGTAAGAAGGATTGTAGATAATGTTCAGCGTATTTTTAATACCATACTTGTTTAAATTGATAGTTGAATTCAGTGTTTCCATTTTTAGTTGATTTTAGGTTACTGATTTTAATTAAACATGCTTGTTGATCACTTTGTAATAATATAAATAATATTTAGTTTATAAAATATGGATCTGGATAACAGATTATTTGTGTGTTAGAATTTGTGTTATTAAATAGTGTGTAATTTTGGAGCAATAATTTATCAATAATTTATAAGAATAAGAAAATTAAGTAGATATAAATCTTAATTTTCTTATCCGTGTGATTGTAGGAATTTGTTAAAAATGTAATAAAAAAAGGCTGTTCACTTGGTTATGAACAGCCTTTAGTTATTTTATTTTTTTCGATTTACTCCGGAAAATACAATAGACTTTCTAATGCATATTGCGTGTTTATAAGGTCGGAGCTATTTAAATTTCTTTAAGATACCTTTAACTGCATCTTTATGAATGGTAAAATCCATCATTTTTAATTTTATATAGTCTTCGTGGAAGAAATAGTATCCAAAATTAGGATCTTCTTCACCAACATTTCGTGAACCCGAGCTGGAATCCTTAATTAAAAACCAGTCTTTGCCTTTACCTTTATAGTTTTCAAGTATTCCTATTAAGTGCATTCCATGGTCATCTGTTGTTGTTTCGTTTGAAAATCGAAATTGACGTGCATCTTCATTAATATAATCAGATGGAATATCATAATCAGGAACAATAGCACAGTTTGTTTTACGACTAAATCCAGTTTCAGATACATCTCCACCAATACTTACTGTGTATCCATTTTTTATGGCTTTCTTCAATATCTCCATAAAATCATCTAACGGCACATTATAATAATCTTTGCTATGCCACCAGTTGTCAGGTACTTTATACTCTACTTGTTGCCAATAAGGTTCTTGCTTATATGAAAGAATCTCAACAAAATCGTCTGGGTTTAGCTTAAGATATCTTGACATATATGATTGGGGAGTGTATGATATTCCATTAACAGTAAATTCAACAGGAGGAACACCAATGTAATGATTCATTATAGACTTTATAGTTCCTAATGCAAATTCCATATTCCAGGCCTTACTAGCCTTTAATCCTTCCAGAAAAGTATTCATTTCTTCATACATTTTTGCATGAGAATGGAATTTTCTATTATTTATTAATCCGGAATATTCACTCAACGGAACAGCTCCATATTCTTTCATTATTTTGGCAACAGCATTACTTTCAGAACCTTCTGTGAAATTTGATTCACCTCGTTTTTCAATAAAACGACGTGCTTTTTCTACATATTCCCAATAGACAGTGTATAATTCTGATAATTCAACTTCAATACCTGTTTGTCTTAATATTTCAGATTCATAAAACGAAGTTGTAGAGAAACACCAACAAGTTCCGGTATTACCTTGAGATTCTACTTTCTGACACCAGGCTGTAGTATATAGCGTTGGATCATTGGGTAAATCCATCTCTGATTGATCCATAATGAAACGAGTAAAATAATCTGACTCTTTATTTTCAATTGAATCATTTACTGCATTTACATCCTTTAATATGGATTCGTAATAATAACCTTTGCCTTTTTTTGAAATCTCAATCTTTCCTTTGTCAACGTTATTTTGAGCGGTTAAACCCATGCCTAACAAGAATAGAGGTAGTACTATCAGATTTTTATAAATCATATTTATTGTTTTTAATATATTATAATGACTATTCTAACAAACAGTTTCAAAAGTAACAAATAACCAAGTTTTATTTGCCAAATATTCATCATGTTTATAAGATTTTTGTGATTGTTAACACTAAATAGTGCTTGTCCATAAAATCGGGTGTTTGGACTATAAAGTTTAAATGCTAGGCGTGTGAAAAAAAATAAATCGCTGTATACCAGTGTGTATGATGAGGATTTGGATTATGAGCAACAATGAAGTAGTTGGATTTAATAGAGGAACATTAAATAGTATTGATTTTGATATCAATAAAATAATTTGTCCATAATACTGTACAGTAATGCCTCATAATGGAAAGACTGATATTTATTTATATTCTGATTATTGTTCCTGAAAAATGAAAATATACCTACACATAATGAAAGAAAAATGATTAGTCGTATTAAATCTTGTTATCTGTACTTCTGATTAATGCACAGCAATTAGCTTTTCCGGGAGCTGGAGGATTTGGTAAGTATTCCATTGGAGGAGGAAATGGGTCTGTTTATCATGTGACCCATCTAATTTGGATGGTATCATTATCTATTTGAGGATAAAACAAGTATAACATGAATATCATCAACCTGAAAAAGATTAAGAATATATGTCGAATTCAGGTTGCTATGCTAACCGGAATTATTAATTGAAATTATCCTTGAATATTTTTTTATCTTTATAACATTGCTTAGATCTCATTATTGACATGATGTTACGAAAATCTGAATTTTTAATTCTCATTACACTTTTGCTTTTGCCGGCAAATATTTTTGCCGGGATAGTTAATTCACTCCACAATCCTTTTTTATTTGGTGATTCAAATCAAATATGTAAGCATATTAGAGAAGTTTCAGAAACAAATGATTTTGATGTTAGGATTGCAGAATTAATATCCGGATTGGAATTAAATAAAAATAGTAATGATTTATTTTGGGGATATGCAATTACAGGTTTAGTTAATCTGGAAAAAGAAGCAAAAGAAAGTGCATTAAAATCTCTGAAAAATTCAGTTCTATTTCTTCATGAAAATTCAGATCCCGATTTAAATACAGGTAGATTAGCCGCCCAAATTCACTATGCTTTAGGTACCATTTATTTAGATAACAGAGAGTATCCAAAAGCACAAGCTCATTTGATTAATTCATTAAATGGGCTTAATACATTTAAAGCACAGGAATTTGTTTGTGAAGTTTTGTGTCAGATAGGAAGACTACATTTTTTACAGAAAGATTATAACAAAGCATTAAGTGTTTTTTCAGATGCTGTTTTAAAGGCAAAAAAATATAATAACCAATTTATGGTTGCTACATGTAACATGAATAAAGGAATTGTATATGAGATGAAGGGAGAATACGATGATGCCCTAAGTTATTTCATTCTTACTCAAAAGAAATTTAAAGAATTAAATAATTCAGAAGGACATTGTTCTGCAATGAAGAAGGTGGCAGATGTTTTTTATGATTTAAAAGATTTTGATCAGGCTCTCAATCTGTATTTTCAATGTATTGATAAATGTCGTAGTCCTAAGTCACAAAAAAATCTTACAGAATGTTATCTAAAGATTGCTAATATCTATATTAATAGGTTAAGACTTGACGAAGCCAGTGATTTTATTAATAAGTATATTTTAATAAAAGAAAATGAATCAGATACAATTGGGATTATTAAAGGTAGAATTTGTCAGGGAACCTATTATGCACGAAAGAATAATTTTCATAGAGCTCTTATATTGTATCATGATGCTATCCATATGCTGGAAGAAAATTCAGATGTTTCTTTGGAAGGTAAGGCGTTAATAGCCATGTCTGATTTATATGTGAAGAGCAACGACTTATTGCAGGCTAAATCGTATGCACAAAAGGCTCTGATTATTTCATCAACTCTGGATGAAAAAGAGATGAAAGTAAGTTGTTTTCGGATTTTCTCAGATTTATATGAGAGTATGGGGGATTATCGTTCCGCTCTTTTCTATAAAAATAAATACACCTTGTTAAAAGATTCTCTATTAAATGCTCAAACAATCGCTGCCCTACGAAAGTATGCCGGAGAAGGGGAGATGAATAAACATCAGAAAGTCATTGAGGAGTTAGAACAAGAAAATCTATCTTTAAATTATTATTGGCTGAAAGAAAAGAATAAAAAGGTTCTGCTTTTAGTCTCTACCCTATTGTTATTAGTATTTACCATTGTATTGCTGCTTCTTTTCAGAGCTAAGAATAAGGCGCAAAAGGATCTGAAGCTTAAAAATAAAGAGCTGGAAAGGCTTAATGCCACCAAGGATAAATTTTTCTCCATCATAGCTCATGATTTAAAGAGCCCGTTTAATTCCTTGATGGGTTTTTCAGAGATGTTGTCCTTACATGCAGAATCGAAAAGTCATGCCGATATATTAGAGTCCAGTAAAATTATTCACAATTCTACCAGAAAACTCTACTCTTTGGTGGATACACTTCTTCAATGGTCAAGAACACAGCTGGGAACCACAGAATATAAACCAGACAAACTGGAAGTCGGTATTGTATCAAGTAATATAGTTTCCATTCTGAAAATAAATGCAGAAGAAAAAGATATTGTAATTTCAGTAGATATTGATCGTTCCATTGTTGCCTGGGCAGATAAGGATTTATACAGTGCTGTACTTCGGAATTTAATTAGTAATGCTATTAAATTTTCAAGAGTGGGTAGCGTGATAACAGTAACTGCAGCTGTAAAAAAACAATTTGTTGAAATTGCAGTTAGTGATACAGGAGTTGGGATCACGAAAGAAAATCTGGATAAAATATTTAATGTGGATTCTAATATTTCAACAAAAGGAACATTTAATGAAAAAGGTACAGGATTAGGATTGGTACTTTGCAAAGAATTTGTTGAAATAAATAAGGGTACTATCTGGGCAGAGAGCCAGCTTGAAAAGGGAAGTACTTTTAAATTTACTATACCATTAACAAAATAATAATCGAATATTTAATTTCATGACTAAGAAAAAGATAGGGTACGTTGATGCCATAACAGAAATTGAAGAAATATTGGCAAAAATTGAGGATAATGAACTTGATGTGGATGAATTATCAGATAAAGTGAAAAGAGTCTCCGTTTTATTAAAGATGTGCAAAGAAAAATTGCATAAAACAGAAACAGAAGTTGAAAATATTCTGAAAGAAATTGAAGATTAAAGTAAAGAGGCAACTAAATTTAGTTGCCTCTAATTATATATTTAAAAAATAAATCGAGCTCTTAAGAATACATGTCGCCCAGCTTGAGGGTAATAGTAACTCCAGGAACCCTCTTTTCTTGATAAATCAAAATAATTGGCTCCATAAGCATTGCTCTCATATAGTTTATTAAATAGATTGTTAATTGTAAATTGTAACTCTATTTTTCTCATCCAGGAAGGTGAAAACTGCTGAGTGATAATTCCATTAAACACAGTATAAGCATCTAGTTTTCTCGCATCGCTTTCTGTATTGTCATAGTACTGTTCTCCAACATGTTTAGTAATTATTTGGATACTATTACCTTTAAAAGGAGTAAATGTGAAAGTACTATTTGCAATAACTGATGGAGAGTATGCTATTTGTGTGTTTTCATGATGACGCATGGTATCTTTTACAAAATCCCAATTTTCATCAATAATCGATATGGTTTGATTAAATTCTTTGATTTGGTTGATGCTTAAAGAAGTATTGGCATCCCATCGTAATTTAGGTAATAGTTTTACTCCTAAATCTAATTCAACACCTAGTCTATAGCTGTTTTCAACGTTGGTCATGATGTCGTATCCAACACTGCTTTTTTCACCTGTAGGAACCAATTGGTCTTTGTAATCCATGTAATAAAAATTCAAGTTGGCTGACGAATTGGCAGATCTGTAATTATATCCAATTTCTAAATCATTTAACCTTTCATCTAGAGGTGTTGCATTGGGGTCACCATTGGCATCTTTAAAATTTGCTCTGGTAGGTTCTCTGTGTGCAATAGCATAGGAAGCATATAATTGATGTTTTTTGTTAACAGAGTAGAATATACCAGCTTTGGGATTGTAGAATTCGTATGAATGTTTTTGTTGTAAAGTGAGTAAATTATCATCAATTCCTGTCATTTCATATTGTATTATCCTGTACTGCAGATCTCCAAAGATGTTTAATTTCTCAGTTAACTGATAATTTACTTTTCCATATATATTATAATCTGTTTTTGTACCATTATTACGGTACCACTCTTCTCCTTTTTCTGATTTCCCTGCAAATCTGGCCCAAATGACTTCGCCAAAATGATCGCCATCATATTTATTCCAACCGCCGCCATAAGTAGCTTGTAATGAGCCGTTATTGTAATTTAAGGAGGCTGTAACTCCATAAAAATCATTAGCTAACCATTTCTGACGAATTAAATCAGTGGAGTCTACCATCGAACCATTGCTTAAATTTATCGGTGCCCAACCATATGATTTAATGGCTTCATCTACTTTATACTGCTCGTAATACCCATCACCACGTGTATAATGTATTGCTGTGTTCAACAATAAATTTGAAATGATGTTTTGACTGTAAAATACCTGGTAGTGAGTTTGTGTGTAATTATCTGTTTGATCTTTATAATATCTTGAGTTACCATCTTCATCAGTATATTGGCCTGCCGGATTATAGGTTCTGTCAGATGATAACATATAATCAGGAACACCCCACCAGCTGATCCCGGTACGTTGGTTTCCGTGAATGATATTTGCTTTAATAAATTTGTTTTTAAGGTGCATTGCACCACTGATATACAATGATTGATGATCTGAAAATGCATAATCCACATAACCATCTGATTGTAAATCACTATATCTTACATCAAACGAAAATTTATCATTTAGTAATCCGCTACTGGCACTGATGCTATTTTTGTAGGTGTTAAATGAACCCACGGTATTACTAATTTCGGCATATGGTTTAGCATGGTAACTGGCGGTATTAAAGTTTACAGTAGCTCCAAAAGCTGCAGCTCCATTTGTCGACGTACCCACTCCACGCTGAATTTGTACTTCGTCAACAGATGAAGAAAAGTCAGGCATGTTTACCCAATAAACTCCCTGACTTTCAGAGTCATTTAAGGGGATGCCATTTACAGTCACATTTATTCGTGTGGCATCAGTGCCTCTTATGCGCATGCTGCTATATCCCACACCAATACCTGATTCCGTTGATGAAACAACAGAGGGTGTCATGCTCAGAAGTAAAGGAATATCATCAGCTGCATTCAAATTTTGAAGCCCTTCCTTTGAAATGTTTGTTTTTGCTACCGGAGTTTTGTCACTCGCTTTTATTGAAGTTATAACTACTTCTCCTGTGAGTACCGACTTTGAATTGAGTGCTATATGGAGCACTTCGTCACCATCCACCTCAATATTTTTTAAGTAAGATTCATATCCTAAGTAGGATACTTTTATTTGGTAATTGCCTGCTTTGATATTGTTAAATTCAAAGCTTCCATCAGCCAAAGTGCTCATTCCTAAATGACCACTTCCTAAAACCACACTTGCACCAATTAATGCCGATTCATTAATGTCGGTTATCTTTCCTGAGACCCGGTATTGAGCTATGGAAAGTTGAAATGTCAATAGACATATAAAAATTGATAAATTTATTTTTTTCATAATTACAGTTTTTAACTTTATTAATTTAAATACTGCAATGAGGAAAAACAGGAGATAACTCTTTCCCTTGACGGCATTACCCGTCCAGGTTCGAAGGGTATAATCTCAGCCTGCAGATAATACAGGCACCCCATTGTAGAAAACGGATGCGAAAATAAGATCTAATTATCTTATATGCAATGTTTGATGTTTAATAGTATGATAGTTTGTTTATTCGTTACGTAAGCTTATCGATTCAAAAAGTTGATTGATTGTGATTTACCTATGGTTTTCAGAAGTTGAATTGTTTCTAATCCAATATTATCTTTTTGTGCCAGATAAGATGATATTGCTATTCCATACATCCCTTTATTGATCAACATGGGAATATCTTCAGGAATAATTCCTCCAATGGCAATAATGGGTAGTTTAATATGATTTTTTCTGCATTGCGCTATAATAGTTTCATATCCCTGCAATCCTAAAACAGGGCTTAAATTTTCTTTGGTTTGAGTAAATTTATAGGGACCCAATCCAATATAGTCAACACCTTTGGTGTTTAAAGACTCAATATCGTCAAAAGTATTAGCTGTTGCTCCAATAATTTTATGCTCACCCAGCATTTTTCTTGCATCCTCAACATCTGCATCATTTTTCCCAAGATGAACTCCATCAGCATCAAGCTCCATAGCAATATCAACGTGGTCATTTATTATAAATGTTGTTTCGTAATGCATGCATATAGATTTGCATTTACGTGCAATCTGAAGTATTTCATCTTTAGGTAAATTCTTTAGTCTTAACTGTACCCAATCGCCACCACCCGCACAGTATTCTAATACTTGTTGGTCAATTTTCTTAACATCAGATTGATACGTAATAAAATGCAATCGGTTAATTATCTTATGCATAACATTAATTTTTCTCAAGTTCGTTTAAATGGAGCATTTTTTTCATATTCAGGAAGCTTTCAATTCCTCCCAGGTGTTCTTTTACTTTTTTGTTCCCAAATTCATAAACTTTATTGACCATTCCATTTAAAAAGTCTCTATCATGTGAAACTAAAATAAGAGTTCCGTCAAAATTTTGAAGAGCACTCTTTAAAATATCCTTAGTCTTCATGTCGAGATGATTAGTTGGTTCATCCAATATTAAAAGATTATATGGTTCTAATAATAATTTAACCATAGCCAACCGGGTACGTTCCCCTCCAGATAAAAATTTCACTTTTTTATCAATATCATCACCTCCAAACATAAAAGCTCCTAACAGGTTTTTTATTTGAGTACGGATTTCACCAACTGCTACATTGTCAACGGTTTGAAATACAGTTAAATCATCATCAAGTAAGGCGGCCTGATTTTGAGCAAAGTATCCAATCATGGTATTATGCCCAAGAGATAAACTTCCTTCAAAATCAATTTCATTCATGATGGCTTTCACAAGTGTTGATTTTCCTTCTCCATTTTTACCAACAAAAGCAATTTTTTCACCCCGTTCTAATGTGAGAGAAGCATTTTTGAAAACCAGTAAATCACCATAGCTTTTGGTTACATCATCCACAGTTACCGGATAATTACCAGATCTGGGAGCAGGGGGGAATTTTAATCTTAAAGATGAAGTATCTTCTTCGTCCACTTCAACTATTTCAAGTTTTTCGAGCATTTTTACACGCGATTGTACTTGAAGTGTTTTGGAATAGGTGCCTTTAAAACGTTCTATAAATTGTTGATTTTCGGCAATCATCTTTTGTTGCTCGTCATAAGCCTTTTGCTGCTGCTCCCTTCTTTCTTGTCTTAAAACCAGGTATTGAGAATAGTTTACCTTATAGTCGTAGATACGTCCCATGGTAACTTCAATGGTCCGATTGGTGATATTATCAACAAAAGCCCTGTCGTGAGAGATTACAATTACTGCTTTGCCACAATTAATTAAAAATTCTTCAAGCCACTGAATTGATTCTATATCCAAATGATTAGTAGGTTCATCCAGTAATATTAAATCAGGTTTTGTAAGTAATATTTTGGCCAGTTCAATGCGCATACGCCACCCACCGCTAAACTCACATGAAGGACGGGCGAAATCACTGCGTAAGAAACCTAACCCTAATAATATTTTCTCAATATCAGCATCGAAATTTGTTTCTTCAATAGCATAATACTGTTCACTTAACTCCGAAACTTTTTCAATCAACTTAAAATAGCTTTCAGACTCATAATCAGTCCGGGTTGAAAGTTCTTCATTTAGCACTTCAATTTCTTTACCCATGTTTAATATATTGGCAAAGGCTTGAGCTGCTTCTTCAAATACAGTACGGTTATCTTCTACCATCAGATGTTGGGGCAAATATGCCACTTTTTTATCTCCGGGAACAGACACTCGTCCATTGTTAGCTTCTCTTTCTCCTGCAATTATTTTTAAAAGAGTTGATTTGCCTGCACCATTTTTACCCATTAGGGCAATACGATCCTTTTCATTAATGACAAATGAAATATTTTTAAAAAGAGTTGTTGCTCCAAACTCAACGGTTAATCCTTCAACTGATATCATCCTCGTACTTTTATTTTGAGGCGCAAATATAACAATAGATAGTTTAATTCAGATCTATGGTTTGTGAATCATTTTTGTAAAGAAGTATTTAAGTCATTAAAAAAGGTATCAACAGATTCCGGAAGTTTCGATTGTGAACAGTAATTCCAGAAGAATCCTAATATGGCAGCACCATAGAATCCTATCTGTTTAACCAATTGAATGTTGTTGTTGTTAATGCCACTTAAGGCAATTACTTTCCTATTTAAGTTGTCGCTTAGTTGTTTTTGAAGTTGTTTCAGGTCAAATTCTTTTCCACCATATCCGGGTTTTGAAACACTACTAAAAACCGGACTTAAAAAATAGTAATCGAAAATGGGAGGGAAGGATGTGATTTCATTAAAACTATGAGTGGAAATGCTTTTTGAACCATGGTATTCAAGATAGTTATCAATTGTACTTTTGTTATGATGAGTAAAATGAATCCCTTTTAAATTATAGTCTTTGATGAGTTCATGATTATTGTGGATCACAATTTTATCATGGTTTGTTTCCTTTATTTTATCCAGAATTTTCGATAATTTTAATGCAGAAAAAGTAGGTTTTCTTAAATGTAGAGTGATAGAATCTAAATCCAGTATATAATTAATGATACTTATTTCATTAGGTGTTATATCAGGGTTTGTAATGATGAAATACTTCATTGCTGTGTATTTGTATAAGGTAATGTGTTGATGATTTTAAATGTTGGTTAATTTAGTGTCAGCAAGAAAACTCCATTTTTTTCGTTACTCTTGCTCTCAAAATGATCATTTACGGCAGTAAACTCACATTTTTCGAGCTTCGAAAGCCTCAAAAATGAAGCTTTCTTATCTCCCACTTGAGTTTTAGTGCAAGTACTAATTAGGATGCCAGCAAAAAATCAGGCACAAAAAAAGCTGTCGAAAAATATAAAAATTCCGACAGCTTATATCAGGTAATGAAATATTATTAAAAATAATCAATCAGATTTCTCCAAATGTCTATTTAGTGTTCGTCTATAAAGTCCAACTACTGTATTGTTGCTCAAAATCCTCATATACACTAGTATACTGCGGTTTGAATTTTTCACACGCCTTGTATTTTAACTTTATATTCCAAACACCCGACTTTATGGACAGATCCTATTTAGAAACTTTTAAAACTTCAGTAATCATTTTTTCGATCTCCTCTTTGGGTCTGAATCCTAATACTGCCTGCGGATCTCCTTCTGCAGGTATGAATACTATGGTTGGTAAACTTCTGATGCCAAACATGGCTGCCAATTCCTTTTCCTTATCCGTATTTACTTTAAAAACCTGGACTTTCCCTTTGTATTCTTTCTGAACGTTTTCTAATATGGGAGCTACCATTCTGCACGGACCACACCAATCTGCATAAAAATCTAAAATGGCAGGTACAGAGCCATTGTATTTCCATTGCTTATTATTTTCATAGTCGAATACCTGTTCCTTAAACGATTCCTTGTTTAGGTGTATTACTTCATTTTTACCCTCCTCATTTCCTTTTTCTTCCGCTTTTATATTGATTAAAACTGAAGCTCCAAAAATAATTAGCACTGAAAAAAGGCCTCTAATAAATGTACTTTTCATGTGATTATAATTTAGCAAAACGTTGATGTCCAATGCAAATTTCAATCATGCTCCTGTGTGCCCAATTATTTGCTCTGGCCATGCCAGTTTCATGTGTTTGTAATTTGAAAATCTGATCGCCAGATTAAATAAAATCAGATCTCTTTATCTAAGATAATTGATTTGGCCATACAGGTTTCATTTATATTATAAAAAACAAAAGTAATCAATTCAAATGGTTTTTAAATATAAAATAATAGTCGTACAATAAGTGCTAACCTGACAGATCCTAACAAAAACACAGTGTTTTAATCCAGATTTACTTTTAGTACATCCTTAAATGCTTTTATTAATGATTCCTTTGGTAAAGCACCTTGAGCCATTTGTGGCTGGCCTTCACTTGGAATAAATAAAAGAGAAGGAATACTTTGTATACCAAACATTCCACTTAATTCTCTTTCTGCCTCAGTGTCTATTTTGTAAATATCAATTTTACCATCATAGTCTTTTGACAACTCTTCCAGAACTGGAGCTATTGCTTTACAAGGGCCACACCAATCTGCATAGAAGTCGATTAAACAAGGTTTACTTCCTTCGAATTTCCAGTCTTTATTAGTCTCGAAGTTAAATACTTTTTCTTTGAATGTCTCTTTTGTTAAATGTTCTAACATGGTATAATGTTTTTAGTTAATATTCAGATTTTATTTACATACAAATATATCTAAAAATGTCGATATATCCATATCAAATGTTGTACCACAAATTTTATGTGCCATTTTGGCGATTTATTAGTGGTTAAAATTTAGAAATACTCTGATAGTCTGTAAATATTTATCTGAGATAATTTAATAAGTGAGTGTTAACAATACTTTTAACCGATCTTAGGTGTATACATATCATCATGTTGATTATCTGTTAGTTGTTGTTTTTCCTTTTTCCTTAAAAGGAAAAGGCTTGCATCCAGGTAGAATGAGATCGATAAAAAATGGTTACAGACTACTTTTTAAATTGAATTATATTTTACTTCCGGCAAAATATTTTAACACATAATAAATGTAAGGGTTTCTTTTTTAAAACAAGTGCGGTACTATATTGTTTATTGCCATGAGTCTCATATAATAATTGTGCGTATCAAATAAATATATTGTAATTTTGTCACCCTAAATGCAAAATATGTCAGAAAAAGATATTCGATCAAAAATAGAAGGAACCGTTTTTAAGGCTGTTAGATATGTGGCAGACGCTGGAAAGATTGAAACCTATGTTATAGGGGGGTATGTAAGAGATATTTTATTGGGAGAACCATCAAAAGATATTGATATTGTTGTTCGTGGTAGTGGAATAGAAATGGCTGAAAAGGTAGCAGAACGACTAGGCAAATTAAAGGTATCTGTATTTAAAAATTTTGGTACAGCTATGTTTAAATTTCGGGATGAAGAAGTTGAGTTTGTTGGTGCACGTAAAGAGTCATATCAAAGAAATTCTCGTAAACCTATAGTAGAAGATGGTACCATTGAAGATGATCAGAATAGAAGAGATTTTACGATTAATGCATTAGCCATCAGTTTGAATAAAGATACGCTGGGGCAATTAGTTGATCCGTTTAATGGGGCAGAAGATCTCAGAAATGGAATTATCCGAACTCCTTTAGATCCGGATATTACATTTTCTGATGATCCGTTAAGGATGTTAAGAGCCATTCGTTTTGCCACCAGATTTAATTTCAAAATTGATGAAAATACATTTGAAGGAATTAAGAAAAATTGCGAACGGATAAAAATTGTTTCTGGAGAAAGAATTGTTGATGAATTAAATAAGATGATGATGGCAGAAAGACCATCAATCGGATTTAAGTTGCTTGAAATTACGGGTTTGCTGAATATTATTTTACCTGAATTGCAAGATATGAAAGGAGTGGAAGAAAAAAATGGTCAGCGACATAAAGATAATTTTTACCACACTCTGGCAGTGTTAGACCGGATAGTTCCGAATACTGATGATGTTTGGCTGAGATGGGCGGCTATTTTTCATGATATCGCAAAGCCGGCAACAAAAAGGTTTGATGATAAATTAGGTTGGACTTTCCATGCACATAATCATGTAGGACAAAAAATGATACCAAGGATTTTCAAAAGGATGAAATTTCCGATGAATGAAAAAATGAAATTTGTGCAGAAGATGGTCTTTCTTCATATGCGCCCCATTGTTTTGTCTGAGGATGAGGTTTCTGATTCCGCAGTTCGCCGGTTATTGTTTGATGCTGGTGATGATATAGAATCCTTGATGACACTTTGTGAAGCTGATATAACTTCAAAAAATGAGGATAAGGTGAAGCGTTACATGAGGAATTTTAAGATTGTACGCAGAAAGCTTAAAGAAATAGAAGAAAAAGACAAGGTGAGAAATTTTCAGCCTCCTGTATCAGGAGAAGATATCATGAAGGCATTTAACCTGGAACCTTGCAGGCAAATAGGAGATATAAAAGCGGCTATTAAGGATGCAATCCTTGATGGTGAAATAGAAAACCAAAAGGATCAAGCTTATCAATTAATGTTGAAATTAGGTAAAGAGATGGGGTTATCTCCTGATAAAAATAGTTAATGATGGACAATTCAGCTACAAGATCCTCAAATCTTTTCTCGAAAATTGATTATCCCAACCCGACTGCCGGCCCCATCATTATTGCTTATCATTTTAAGTCTCCTGAAAATATGGGACATTTGATTCGGTTGGCTGCTAATTTTGCATGTAGTAAAGTTATTTTTATTGGAGATAAAGAAAGTGTTCGTGAGAGCAAAATTAAAAAAGTTGGTGGAGCTGCTGCAGGTCAGGTTACATGGAGTTTTGCCTCGGATGCAGAATGGATTCAATTTGTTGATGAAGGTTATGAACTGGTAGCGTTAGAAACTTCATTAGGCTCCGCTAATATTACACAATCCAGACTGCCGGAAAAAATGGCTTTACTTTTAGGAAATGAAGTCTATGGTTTACCGGATGATGTGATAAATAGATGTGATTCTGCGGTGCATATACCCATGACTGGCGTGATAAAATCCATGAATGTTTCGCATGCTTGTAGCATTGCATTGTATGAATGGGGGAGACAATATACTTTTTAATATAGGAATTCTGCTTTGTATATTTTAATAAAACATTGAAAAAAGAAATTTATTTCTGGGTTTCACTATGTAAGTACGTTTACTGGAATGTTTTTCTAAAGTATAGATTGATCCAAACAGGTAAATGATCGCTATATCCATTATTATACCTGTATCCAATGTATGTGCGGAAAGGCTTTTTTCCTGTGTAGTTTTTATCGTCTTCAAGTAAAAAATCAAAGTCAAGTATTTTCATGTATTTATCACTATTTACGGTATTTATACTATCCAAAATACTTTCAGAAACTAGTATTTGATCAAAAATATTCCACTCGTAATGATGTTTTAATGTTCCTAATGATCCATTGATGCTGGTTGGTTTAGGCGATAAGTTGACCAGTTTTGCTTTTTTTGAAATAAGCTGCATGGATGAATCTTGAGGAGTATCATTAAAATCACCCATAACTAAAATATTTGCTTTTCTATCATGCTGTTGTATTTTTATGATGGTATCGCAAAGTGTATTGGATGCTATTATTCTTTTGGGGTTTGATTCCATAATTCCTCCGTATCGGGAAGGGAAATGTGTGACAAATATGTGCAAAGGTAGTTTTCCTTCAATTAACCCAAATACATATAGAATATCTCTGGTTGGTCTGGATTCTGAATTAAATTTCACAGGTATAGGTCTGGATTCAAGTATTGTAAAAATGTTTTTTCTATATAATAAGGCAACATCAACGCCTCTTTTATCAGGGGATTCGTAATGGATGTAATCGTATTTTAGGTTTGATAATCCAGTTTTATAAATTAAATCATTAAGTACCTTGTCATTCTCAATTTCGCACATGCCAATGAGCATCGGTGGATTCCAATTTCCGGATTCATAAATTAATCTTGATATATTTTTAATTTTTCCCTGATACTTATTGTAATTCCAATATTTAGAACCATGAGGCAAAAACTCTTCGTCATTTTTTAAAGAATCATTATAAGTATCAAAAAGATTTTCAACGTTATAAAACAGTATTCCTGTATTTTGTTCAGGAAAAGGTTGTGAGTAGATAAAAGTTGAAATCAGGAAAAGGAGCAGGATTAAGTAGGTTTTGTTTTTATTCATCGGTGGTTTCTATTTCATTCTCTATTCTTTCATAGGCACCAATGTCAGGTCCAAGATCATTTTGACGACTAGCTCCCAGGATATCATTGGGTAATTCATTGGCGATTTCGATACCGGCAACATCTTTACAAGGGGATAGAGTATCTAGTTGATAATTATATTTATATGGATCAATGAAATTAGGATTTTCATTGGCAATTATATTTTTATATTTTTCTCCATCGCTAATATCCATGTCGCCAGATTTTAGAAGGCAATCTTTAAACATGAATGTAAATCCTTTGTTTTCATACTCCTCAGATTCTAATTCCTTAAAATCATACCCGAATTCTTTTAAATTTCTGCCATAAATTATAGAGTTGTAAAAGTTGGCTTCTATCAATGGATTAATAACATCTTTTCCTTCTTCATTTGTGAAATAATTATTTAAAAACAGAGCGGGAGTACTTCGGTATGTCCAGTTGAAATAATTAGCCAGAGTGCAATGATAAAAGTTATAACTACCACCTAATGTTAAAGCTACAGAGTGATATCCACAATCACCAATAACAGTGTTACTGACATCCATTTTAGAATTTTGAGTTATAATTCCAAATTCAGAGATATGATTAAAAATGGAGTTTTCAATAATTAACGGGGGATCAGTTCCAAGCCCAACGGAATCTACAAAAATACCCATTAAACTATTTTTAATTTCTGCGTAACTGATTCTGTTGTTATTACTGCCTGGCATAAAATGTATATGTCCCCATTGCCCGGGTTTATCCTGATACCAATCATCTAACCGATGCCCTGAAAATTGAACCGGTTTTTCGCTGGTGCCATTTACTTTCATGCTTCCAAAAACAATTAATCTGGCATCATCGTAAAAATGTAATCTGGCACCAGGTTCAATGGTTAGTGTTTCAAGGCTGTCAACAATGATGAAGTCATAAATTAAATATGGTTTTTCACTCGTAAAGGTGGTGGTTTTTAAGTTTTCTTTTCTTAAAAGAACCACATCCTGACCATAAGCAATTAATTTAATGTCCTGCTCTTTTTTTCCGGTAGTAATAATTACAGAATCGTTTACAACAAAAGGAGAGTTGCTATCTTCAGGTTTAATAGTAATGTCAACAAATACGTAAAGGCTATCTCGTGCATTAATTTTAATATCTTCTACTTTTGATTCAGGGTATCCATTTATATTTATTCTGAATTCACTGTTATCGCCACCGGCAAGTTCTACAGAATTTATGATGATATCATCGTCATATGGATTGTATATTTTAAAATTTCGGGTAACTGATCCAATGGAAGAAAATATGGTATCGAACATGAGAGTATCCACTGAAAAGCTTAAGCCATTGTTCCCATTAGTATATTCATATTCCCTCTCACATGAAAATATAGCAATGGTAAGTGAAATTATAAGTAGGTAAATAGCTTGTTTTCTCATTATTCTTATTCAGTGTATTTAGGTTGAAATGAACTAGGCTGTAATACTCATCTGATACGTAAAATAGTAAAAAATATGGCAATAACCAATGTTTTTGGCAGCTCAAAATTTGTAAAAAAATACATTAATTAACAAATATTTACATTATATGGCATTATGCTTATTCTTTTAACGAAGATAAATTCTATTTATTTTCTTTAAGGCTAATTCATGCTATTTTTTTTATCTTTCGCTAAATTTAGGATAAATGGAAAATTTTCAATCTAAACCATATACTTTTGATAGGGTAGTAAGAATGTTGTTGTCAATAGCTTTTCTATTGGCATTTTATTTTTTATTGCAGCGTTTAAGTGGGGCTCTCATTCCTTTTTTAATTGCGTTGCTTTTGGCCTATTTAATTAATCCGGTCGTAGACTTTTTTCAATATAAATTACGGTTTAAATTCAGAGGTTTAGCTGTATTAACTAGCCTGGTAGTTGTTTTTGGTGGAATTTTTTTACTAGGAAGGTGGTTAATTCCACAGTTTATCGATGAAATGACTAAAATGGTTAATTTAATTCGGATTTCCCTGGGGCAATCTAATATTTCTAATATGTTACCAGATGAGGTTGTTGCTTGGATAAATGATTATATTAATAATACTGATTTTACCAAAATGTTAAATCCTCAAAGTGTTGCAGACTCACTTAGGAAGTTTTTTGGTCATGCCTGGAATTTCTTTTCTGGATCAGTGAATTTTTTAATTGGTATGGTGAGCCTGTTAATTATACTAGTATATCTTGTTTTTTTACTAATTGATTTTAAACGTATTGCTGAAGGATGGTCTTCATTAATACCAGGTCATTACAGAGAACATGTTGAGCAGGTTATTAATGATCTTACAGTAGGTATGCAGATTTATTTTAGGGCTCAAGGATTAATAGCCTTGATAGTAGGCGTTTTGTTAGCTGTTGGATTCAAAATTATTGGACTGCCAATGGCAATTATAACAGGGCTTTTTATAGGTGCGTTAAATATTGTACCCTATCTTCAGGTTGTAGGATTGATTCCGGTTACTTTGCTATCTTTATTAAAAGCTATGGAAACTCAACAGAGTTTTTGGCAGGTTATATTATTTGCAATAATTGTTATGGCAATAGTTCAACTGATTCAGGAAACTGTTTTGGTGCCTAAGATTATGGGTAAAGTATACGGGCTTCATCCGGCCATCATTTTATTGTCGTTATCTATTTGGGGTAGTCTTCTGGGGTTGCTGGGCATGTTAGTGGCACTTCCGGTAACTACCTTGCTGTTTTCTTACTATAATAGGTTCGTATTAAATAAAGATACTAAACAAGAGAATCAGGAATCTATGTCTGCATAAATAAATGATTAGTTTTTTAATTTTTCACAAAAGAAAAGCCTGAACTCATGTTAACAGTTAGCAGGCTTTCTGATATATGTATTGAAATTGAAAACCGAAAGAAGAATTTATTCCTTTGTTATTTTGAATGAGACTTCTATTGCTGATGATTAAACTTCTAAACGTCTGGGTTAGCACCATTCCATGTGTTACATTTTAGCATCCATTCCTCAATAGGTAAATTTGATTCCTCTTCGATATTTAACTTTGTGAATTGATGCTTACTTAAAGCAGGTACTTTCCAATCGTCAGTGTTTAACATCCAGGATTCCAGATTTAGATTTTCTTCTTCATTTTTATGAATTACTTCTTTTGAATTGTACCAGCCCGAGTCATCAATCATCCAGTTTTCAAGTTCAAGAGGTTGTTCATTATAGGTTTCCTCAACAAATGCAGAAGTAGGTATTTCGTTTACCCATGATGAATAATCAGTCATCCATGCCTCAATTTCTAATGGTGTTTCGTAAGCTTCTTCAAGGTAGGAGTGTGAATAGATTGCTTTGTTAAGTTCTTTTCCAAGGTTACTTTCAATAGTAGATTCAGAATTAGAAACTGAAAATGTTTTAGAAGTTGTATGGCTATGGAAAGTAACTGTTTTATAAACGCCGAATGAAAGTAATAATATACTAATAATTACAATTACTGCAATGGTGTTTAATTGATGCTGGTGTTGATTTACTTGTGTTTTCATCGTTCTGTCCTCCGGTTAATATCGATGTTATAGGATATTCATTTTCTGTGCCGAAGATTGTAATGTGTAGTGTATTAGTTAGATGTGATTTTTTAAATGTTTTTACATCTGTTTAAGTGAACGATATAGCACAAACAGGTGTTCAAAAATGAACGTGAGGTTGTATGAAGTTAATGAGAAGACAATACAGAGTTTTAATCGATAAAAAAAGGGACTAATCAAGTCCCTTATATTTTTGCTTTAATTTATTTAATTCACGAGCAAGTGTTTGTTCTCTTTCTAAAGCCCATTTGCGATGTGCATCAAATTCTTCCTGTTTTTCTATTAAAGATTCTTTAGTTTTTATAGTGATTGCATTACTTCTTTGAAACAAGAAAAACAGAACTGCGATTCCGATGGTTAATACTAATACAATAGTCCATACCATTAAACTGTATGATCCTTTAGACATTAATATGCCAAAAAAAGAAAAACTGTCTCTTTCATTAACAGCTGTTTCAAGCTGGCTGTTTGTTTCAGAAAGTTGTGATTTTAATGCCGTAATTTCATTAAGTTGACCTTCACTACTGTTTTCCAGTGATTTGATATTATTCTGCAGGTCTGCAATAGAATCTAATGTATTACTTTTAATTTTATTAAGCCATGTTTTTTTTACCACCTGATAAAGTTCGTATTTCTCAGATTTATTTATTAAATAATTAAACTGGCTTTCAATTGTTCCTCCATCCAATCCCGATTTGGCTTCGGTATTGTTGTCTTGCGCAATAAGAACCTGACTCATGTATACTAACATGGCGGTTACCCAAAGTGTTTTATTTATTAGCTTTTTCACGTCAATAAAAGTTTAAAATGTTGTGTTGTGTATTTGATCATATAAAATAACGTAAAAAAATGGAAAATACTAAATAAAAAAGCCCGCTACTTATGCAACGGGCTTTAATAATTTATAATTGTGATTACTTTTTCAATACTTCCATAACCTCCAAAACATGTTGGCGACTTGTTTCAAGTAAAGCTTTTTCTTCATCATTTAGTTTAAGTTCAATAACTTTTTCAACTCCATTTTTCCCTAAAACAACAGGAACACCAAGATAGCAATCATCAATTCCATATTCTCCTTCAAGCTTAATACAAACAGGGAATACTCTTTTTTGATTTTTCACAATAGCTTCAACCATTTGAGCTGCAGCTGAACCCGGAGCATACCAGGCTGAAGTACCCATAAGTTTAACTAACTCACCACCACCAAATTTAGTGCGTTCAATAATTGCATCTAATTTTTCCGGGTCAATCAGTTCTGTTACGGGAATACCACCAACGGTTGTATATCGAGGAAGTGGAACCATTGTGTCGCCATGACCACCCATTAAAACAGCCTGAATATCTTTTGGTGAAACATTTAATTCTTCGGCAAGGAATGCCCTATATCTTGCGGTATCAAGGATTCCAGCCATACCCATTACTCTGTTTCTTGGAAACTTAGATGAAAGGTGAGCCTGATACGTCATCACATCTAAAGGATTGGAAACAATGATAATGACAGCGTCCGGTGAATGTTTAACAACATTTTCAGTAACTGTTTTTACGATTCCTGCGTTTGTTGCAATAAGGTCATCGCGACTCATCCCTGGTTTACGAGGTAATCCGGATGTAATCACAACAACATCAGAACCAGCTGTTTTTTCATAATCATTTGTAGATCCAATAGTACGTGTATCATATAGGTTTATTGGAGCCTTTTGCCAAATATCAAGGGCTTTTCCTTCGGCTACTCCTTCTTTAATGTCCAATAATACAACTTCATTGGCTATTTCACGATAGGCTAAAACATCTGCACAGGTGGCTCCAACGTTTCCTGCTCCAACGACGGTTACTTTCATAATGGTAAATCTTTAAATTTGCTATATTTTGTTAGTGATATCTTTAAATAAAGTGTAACAAATATATTAAGTTGATTTTAATTAAAGATATTTTTCTTCAATATTTAACGAATGTTTAAAAACATCTAAAGCAGTAACAGTATAATTGTTAAATTGTTTTCAGAATTATTTTTAATCTGTTGAATAATATGCATCGTTTTAATCTGCATTATTATATTAGAAATTAGTCGTGTCCGGTATAAACTATTTAACCTTAGCATAATCTTTATTTCTAACAGGTTATAAGGTATCTTTCAAATATCAGGGTAGCATTTTCGCCTTCATGAAAAAGCGTTAAAAATCAGTAAACGAAACGTTAATAAAGAAAAGCTGTTTGAACGCAGTGAGTTCTTTTCTTTTAGTGAAGTGCACTGATTTTTAGGTTTTTCATGTCAGCGGTGGCTCTTTTTGTTTACTTTTTCTAGCTGTAGCGAAAAAGTAAAAGCCTGTCTGGCTCGAAGACAAAGGTTAACAAATAATTAAAATCGAATATTTACCGGACAATAGTGATTAGAAATTAGTCGTGAACATTAAAAGATAATTATTGCAATAAGTGAGAACCGAGTCAAGCCTGCTTGAACTATGCCGGGTGAGGCAATAATCATACAATACTAAAATAAGGCATCACAGAAACTCAGCATAACTTGTCCCGATTTAATTATTGGGAATCCCGTTCTCGTGAGTTGAGATGTGAAGCAACTAATTATCTTGTTTTTAAGTAACTTCAGTGTGTAATAGATTTTTAAATGCATATTTCAGGTTCAAATAAAAATCAATCTGCGATTTCATATTTTTGTGGATGATTAAGTAAAACTTTGTCCCCTTCTTTTAAGCCTTTGATTATTCGCATGTGGGTTTCATTTTCTCCTCCTGTTTCAACTTTTGTTTGAATGATGGTTCCGCCTTTGACAAGGAATACAACCTCAGAAGAGTCAATATCAAAAATGGCTTGCCTTGGAACAACCAGACTTTTCTCGAAACTGGAAACCACAATTTTATTTGAGGTGGTCATACTGGGGAGTATTTTTTCTCCATTCTGGTTAATGCTGATATTTACCTTAAATCCGTTCATACCTGCACCAGCAATTGGTTGTCCGATATTGGCGATGCTCAAAACTTCACCTTCAAAAGCTTTTTCAGGAAATGCGTCAATTTTTATATTCACCTTTTGACCGGTTTTTATTTTTGCTATGTCAATTTCTTTTATGATTGCTTCAGAGTACAAACTATTTAAATCCGGTATTGTTGCAATCAAAGGTTGCCATCTTCCTACTTCATCACCCACTTTTATTTTTTTACCATCCCAACTGGTTCCATATACAACCATTCCATCAGAAGGGGATACAATTCTTAGTTGCCGTAATGTGGATTCGTACATATCCTTCATTTCAGTTTCCCATTCAACCCTTTTCTTGTATCGCTTAATCCTGACCTTTTGTCGTTGAATCTCTTTTTCGTAATTTCTTTTTGCAGAATTTAGTTGTATCTGAGCTTTTTGATAATTGATTTGATTTTGACGTTGTATGGCTCTAGATTCATATTTTGATTGGTCAAATTGGATTTTGATTTCCTTTAAGTTATCCAGTTTGTTGGTTATTTCATCTCTTAACTGAGATAATTTTAAAGTGCTGTCGAGCAATGCACTTTCATAGGAATTATTTGCTTTTTCAAGTTCTTCAAGAGTAGATTTTAACCTGCTTTCAACTTCATTAGCTTCAAGTGTTGCTATGAAGTCTCCTTTTTTGACTACCGTACCTTCTGCAACTAAATCAGTAATGTTTAGCCAGTAGATTCTTAGATCTCTGTTTCTAATGATCTCCGGAATATTTATAGTTTCAAATTTTAATGCAAATATTTCACCCGTAGCTTCAACTTCCGTTGCGAAAGGCATTTGTTTTGCGATTGCTGATTTATTAGCATCTCTATTGCAACTCCATAATAAAAGCGCTGCCAATATTATGCATGTATTTACCCAATTTTTTTTGTAGTAATATAACTTATTGTTATGCATAATAGGGCTGTTATTTGTTTTCTAATAAATAATCTAACTCTTCAATCAATGATTCGTTTTTTTCGAAGTTATAAAGTGTCAGTCGTCGGATATTGTAATAACTACTCCAATAATCCTGAACGCTTTGTATATAGCTTCTTTTAGCAGCATCCAAAGCATTACGTGCTGCATTTAATTTGATAACATCAACCTTATCTATCAAAAATCGTTGTTTGGTTACCTCGTATCCACGTAAAGCAATAGTGTCCGCTTTGGCAGCAATTTTAACTTGCTCTTCCTGCATATTAAACTCCATTACTTTAAGGAATATATCCTGTTCAAAATCAATTTTACCTTGTCTGATTTCAGCTTCTGTAACTTCTTTTTCTGATCGTGCAATTTGAATTTTACCCTTTCTTAAACCCCAATCAATAATTGGTATATCTAATGATACACGTAGTTTTTGATCATCACCAAATGGAGATTGGTATACTTCATTAAATTCATTTGAATTTTTATTGTAACCAAAACCGGCATTAATATTTGCGCTAATACCATTTTCACCTTTGGCTCTGGCAATATCTCTGTTTGCCTCAATTAATTGCTGATCATATTGTAATATCTGAGGATTGTTTTCATAGGCCTGAACTAACGCATCATCAACATTTATTTTAAACTCAGGTATTTGAGAAGGGAGTATACATTTGATTTTTACGTTATCTTCAAATCCTAAAAATGAATTTAGAGAAGAACGTGCCTGCTGTAGATTGATTTTAGATCTGGTTAATGACATGTTTGCGTTTAACAGACCCAGTTCTAAATCTAATAGTTCATCCTGAGTTACGGTTCCAATTTCAAATCTTCCTTTTCCAATTCTATAAAGAGTATCAGCATTTGAAACATTTGTTTCAGAGATGGTCAGATTTATTTCTGCTTTAACAAGGTTAAAAAAGGCCATTGTGGTTCTGTTTGATAATTCCTGAACACTTTGAAGGTATTCTCTTTTTGCTTGTTCAAATTTCAGGGGTTCAATTTTTGATTCCCACTTAAATCTATTAAATCCGTTTAGTGGTTGATTTATACCAATTGTAACAGGTGTTGATGAAAAAGATTCATTTCCGGACTCTATATTTTGAATATATGAAATATTACTGGCAACAGATATTAATGCTCCTGTTTTGGTAATATTCTGAGAGATATTCATGTTTGCATCCGAAGTTAATCTCTCTGTAGGAACAAAAATATCTTCTTTGTCTTCATATCTTGATATAATTGCTCTTGTGTAATTCAATGGAGTTGAAGATAAACTCAGTTTTGGTAATTTATCTGCTTTGTATGTTCGGAATCCCCAATATCGTGCTAAATACATGTTCTTTTGACGGAAACTATAGATTGATTTTGATTTTGCTATTTCAATAGCTTGATCAAGACCTAAATTCAATGTTACTTCTTCCTTTTGAGAAAATACTGAATTTGAGGTTAAGAATGAAAGTATAGTAAAGATGATAATTCTCTTCATGGTTGAAAGTTGTATGGTATCGATGTGAGATTCTATTTAGTGAATATTGATTTTAGTGTCTAAGTGATTCAACGGGATCCTGGTTGGCAGCTCTGCGTGCAGGAATATAGCCAAAAACGATTCCTACTGTTGCAGAAACGCCGAAGGCGATAAACACCGATAGAAAAGAAACGATCGTTTTTATTCCCGCAGAAACTTCGATGATATAAGCCAGAGAGACTCCTATTATAATACCAATTAAACCTCCGCCAATACTAATAAGTGTAGATTCAGAAAGGAACTGTACAATAATGTCTTTTCGCGAGGCTCCAATGGCTTGTCGGGTACCAATTTCCCTGATACGCTCCCAAACACTGGCCAGCATAATATTCATAATTCCAATTCCTCCTACCAATAACGAAATACTGGCGATGGCTCCTAAAACAATATTAAATATGTCGTTGGTTTTTTGTTGTTGTTTGAGTAATAATTCCGGAACGGTCACTTCAAAATCGTACATATCAGAGTGCCTTCTTAACAGCATTCGTTTAATAATGTCTGAAGTGGCGTTTAAGTGTTCTGTTTCTTTGACTTGTACAATTATTTTATCGAGTTGATTCTGTAATTTTTGCGTATTTTCATCATCATTTCCACGGTTACCTCCTCTACTCATTTTTTCAAAAATTAAAGGGTTGATTCTTGAACGGTCTTTGTACCTCATCAAAAGCGACTTGGTAGGAATAAATATTTTATTGTCAGAAGAGCTGATTCCCATCTCATCCGAGGCTGAAGCAGTGAAGTCTCTCTTTTCGGCAACACCTGCAATTAACAGCCAATTTGTTCCAACTTTGATATATTTACCAACCGGATTATCCTGATTAAAAAACTTCACTTTAATATTATCGCCAATGATACAAACAGGAAGTCCTTTTTTATCTTGTTCATCAGTAAATTTTTCTCCAATGTTTAAATTTATATTTAAGAGAGTAAAATAATCGGAAGAAACTCCCTCAAGAACAATCGGGTAGCTTTTCCCATTTTTAACGGCATAATAATTCATTGATATAACGGGGCTTACTTTTGCAACAGTAGGTATAGCTTCCATAATCGCACTGGCATCATATAGCGTGAGACCTTTTGATTTTCTTTTGCCTTTGTTATTTGTATCGTCTGCTTCGTTACTCCCATTTTTTTCAATAATATTTTCTTTTACAGGTGTAATGATAATATTATTAACTCCAACTAATTTAATCTGATCTAAAACCTCCTGTTGCGCTCCTTTCCCGATTGCAAGCATACTTATAACGGCAGCAACTCCAAACATAATACCCAGAGCAGTGAGTAACGATTTAACAGTGTTTGCCATAATGGCCTCAATGGCTATAATCACATTGTGAATATATCGCGTGTATAGTTGTTTTAAATTGCCCATTTTTTATTGATTATGAAGGTTTATTAAATGGGGGGCGTTTTTTATCAACAGCAGAAAGGCTGTCGGTTTTTGCATCCAATTGCTGCTTCTGCTTAATGGCTTTGTATATTTCAAGTCCCTCTAATTCAAATTCCTCACTATTTTGAGGTTCGTTAAGCAAAATTTCCTGACCTTCACGTAAACCTTGTTTCACGATCACAAAATTTTCATTTTCGTCTCCTAATTCAACGATCTGACGTTTTAGAGATCCTTTATATGTGTATACATAAGTTAAAGAATCATCCTCAAAAACAGCCTCCAGTGGAATATATAAAGTGGTATCAATTTGATTTGTTGTAATGATATTACTTGTTGTCATGGCAGGCCGTAAATCGCCATCGTTACCATTAATTTTAATGATTACTTCAAATACTTTTGAATCACCACCGGGTATAACCTGACCAATATTAGCTACTTCAATTACTTCGCCATCAAACATTTTCTCAGGAAATGCATCAACTCCAACCTTCACTTTCTGACCAGTCTTTATTTTGGAAATATCAGCTTCGTTAATAAATGTTTTTGAAATCATTGAGCTTAAATCGGGTAATTCAGCAATAATAGGATCCCACCTTGAAACAACGCTACCTACCTTTCTTTTATTTCCTGTTCGATCGAAAGTATAAATAAGCATGCCGGGTGCCGGAGCTTTTATTTCTATTGTTTCCAATAATCGTTCAATATCATTTATCCGTCTTTGTGCACTTTCAACTTCGCTGTACGATCTGTTTACATTTATTACGTTCTGTTTCTTTTTTAGCTCGTAGTTTCTCAAATCCTGTTCTAATTTTCGTTCGGCTTTATCAAGATTTAATTGAGCCTGACGTTTCACAGCAGGAGATTCATAAATAGATTGTTGTAGTATTAACTCCTTTTCTTCCAGATCTATTCTTGAAGTAATTAGTTCATCACGTAAGTTACTTAAGTTAATGTTAGTGTCAACCTTTGCGTCTTCATATGCTTCCATCTTTTCTGATAGCTGCGTGAGCTCTTCATTGAGTCTTTCTTCCACAGCACTATGATCCAGTGAAGCTACAAAATCACCTGAGTCGACCACGGTACCTTCCTCAATAAGTTTTGTGATTTTGATTTCATAAATACGAATGGTACGTTGAGAAAGCTCGGTTGGCGCATTTATAGAAACTGAATTTTGTGCTTGTAACTGACCGGAACTGTATACCAATGAAGTGAAACTGCCTTGTTTTACCTCTGTAGTTATGGGGTTTTCAATATTAGAGTCGTTTGATATGGAGTTATAAATAATCCAGATAATAACTATTGTGGAAAGGATGCCTATTGCAAACTTTGTTTTTTTTGATCTCATGGTTAAATTGTTCGAAGTTCTGATTAATGTGCTTTCTTTCACAAAAAAAATGCCTGTTTTTGCTAGTTGTGCACATCTCTGCCTAGCATGCTAACGACAGCTTAATTATTTTATTGTGTTTTATGTATTGTTATTGTTGCAAATTTAGCAAAGATTGCATCGTTTGATATAGTTCAAGTAAGCTTGACTCTGTTTTCACTTATTGCAAAAATTGAACTTTTTTCTATTACCTATTTCAGTTTTAAAAAAAATGCTAATGAGTTAAATATTGAAATTTTTAATGGATCTCAGGCTTATAACAAATGAATTGATTTTTATAAATTGCGTGCTTAAATATGTAGTTATGGATTTATCCGGAAAATGGAGGTTTAAGGAAGATTTTGGTTTTGGAAAAGATGAGGGATATGCTGAATTAATGCATTCCGGAGATGTAATTAATGGAAATCTAGAGTATACTGAATTTATTGAAAATGAAAATTCATTTAAGGTAAAATGCGAACTCGAAGGTAAAGTAGAGAATAACAGTGTTATTTTTAATGTTACAAAATTTAAAATTCTTTCGTCTGCAGAGCCCATTGAATACTATCCCGAGCAAAGAGAAGGGATTGTTAATGCTAATGGACAAATTGTAGGTTCACGTGAAGATGAACAGGGTATTTGTGGCGTATTTGTATTGGATAGATTTCAGGAATAAATATCAGAAACCTATTGATATACCCATAATTAGTGTTCGCCTATAAAGCCCAGCTACTGCGTTGTTGCTCAAAATCCAAATCCTCATATACGCTGGTATACTGCGGTTTGAATTTTTTACACGCCTTGTATTTAAACTTTATAGTCCAAACACCCCACTTTATGGACAGGTACTAAATAGTACTTGTTCGAAAACTCAAGTGGCAGATAAGAAAGCTTCATTTTTGAGGCTTTCGAAGCTTGGAAAATGTGAGTGTATTGCCGTAAATGATCATTTTGAGAGTAAGAGTAACAGCCTGCCCCGATTATTTCGGGGAAAAAATGGAGTTTTCTTACTGACACGAATTAATTAGCCTTTTCCAACAAATCCTGAATATTTATAGGGACATCACGTTGTTTTCGATTTATTTCTGCTAAGATTATTTCTAATAAGGGAAGCATTTTATTAAGAGCACCGGTTTTAATAATTATATTCCATAGAGGCTCAAGTTTTTTCCATCCACCGGTATATGCCAGATGCTTAATCTGATGCTTAAATGAATCATGGGAAAAGGAGGCTTTTAGTATATTATTCCATTTATAGAATTCTTTATATGCCCAATGGTAACCCTCTTCTAATTCTGTGGATGAAAGTTTATTTGCTTTATAAACCACATGTCGTGTATCGTACAAATCCCAATCTTTAGATATAATTCTATTTTTAATTTGCATGGAATCAAATAACCTTGTTCCCGGGTATGGTGTTAATATATGGTAGGTAGCTGTAGTAATTGCATTTTTAATTCCCCAGTCTACGGTTCTTTTAAATACATCCTGATCATCATTATCAAGTCCGAAAACAAAACTTCCATTGATCATTATGCCAAGGTCGTTCAGGCGTTTGGTTGCTCTCTCATAATCTAATTTAAGATTTTGGCTTTTATTACTTTGTTTTAGATTTTCATTCGAGAACGTTTCAAATCCCACAAATAGACTTCTTAAACCTGCCTTCGCAGCTTTTTCAATTAAATCACCTTCGATAATTGACTTTACTGTGGCGGCACCTTGAAATACCCGGTTCATACCTTGCATTCCTTCAAAAAGTTCATTTGCTAATTTGGGTGATCCCAGTAGATGGTCATCGAGAAAATATAAGTGCCTGCCTTGTAATTTTGATATTTCATTTAAAATTTCATCAACTCGGTTTGTATAAAATGATTTACCACCCTTGAAAAATGAATCTTTATAGCAAAAATCACAATGATGAGGGCATCCTCTTGAGATTACAAGTGAATTTGGTACTAAATATTTTTCGCGTTTTATAAGGTCCCTTCTTATTGGAGGTTGATTCTGAATGGTTCTGTTATGAGTGGATATATATCTTTTTTTTGTTTGATTTAATTTAAAGTCCGATAAAAAATCAGGAAATGTTTGTTCGGCAGGACCTGAAAATATGGAGTCAGCGTATTGTTCAGCTTCATCAGGTAATGCAGTAATATGGAGTCCTCCTAATGCCACAAATATGCCGCGTTTCCGATAGTGTTCTGCAATTTTATAAGCTCTTTTTGCATTGGTAATATATACCTGAATTATCACTAAATCAGGGTTGTCATTTAGGTGAAGGTGTTCCACATGCTGATCTTGTAAATCAATTTCATCATCGTCATCCAGGTAAGCTGCCAGAGTTGCTAAACCTAATGGTGGAAATAATGAATATTTTATAGGGCGGTCGTATGAATTTTTTGCTTCCGTTAAGGAAGGTAGTATCATTTTTACTTTCATCGGTTGATTTTCAGAATATTATTCTTTATTAGTTTTGCTGTCCATTGAGTAACTTCTTCTTTTGAACCGCATGTTACGTTAACAACACTGTATGGTAATGAGTTACTTAACGATGAAATTCGCCACTTCCATTGACTGATAGTATGATCTTTTCCATTATCATACCACCAGCAGGAAAATAAAGTTGGACTTCCGGGTTTGTGAAGTTCAAAACTATAATATGAATATTCACTGTTATCTATAATGGCTTCTTTTTTAATTTGATAACCACTGGCTTTCCAACATATAAAAGGATTATGGTCAGAACCTAAAATAAATGCCGGAGGTTTTACATAAATTAGTACCGAGTCGTTATTAAGTTTAAGTACTTTATCTTTGCTCTCTGTTTTAGTAAAACCTTTTAAATTAATATGTGAGGTATTGAAATCACTTTTTAAGCTATTCTTATTAATAAAGAAACACGTAGAAATCATTAGTAATAAAATGATTGGTGTGTGATATTTATAAGGTTTTGTAATAAATGATAATTTTGGAAAAGGTTTATAAAACTTTATTCCATAATACCCAAGTATAAATAACGGAATGCAGCAATTACACAAAAATAATCCCAAACCTATCAATTCGTGTAATACAGTATCTTGCTGTGCTTGCAAAAAAACGGTTAATATTATCCTTAATAGGTTTGTAATGCCAACTAATACAACAGAAAATAATAGAAACGCTATTAAGTAGTATATTCTGGGATTTTTATTGGTTTTTTTTCCGTAAAATGAAAGTATAAATATGGCAAAAACCAATGTTGAAGAAATCATATTCAATCCCATGCATTCATGTGCTACAGTAAAGGATTTGTCATCCAGGCAAATAAAATTTCCTGAAATATCAATGTTGTCAAAAATTATCCCCAATATATGTCCGGCAATATTAGTAATATACAATCTTAATGGAAAGCTAAATGTGCTAACTAAAAACTTAACTGCAGGAGTAGTAATTATTGCTAAAATGAATGATAATAAAGTTGGTTGGTGATTTGTATATATTAAACATACAAGTATGCTGCAACATACCGCTAAATATAATATACTATATACATGTGTGAAATAGAATATAAATAGCAGGAAACCGGATGCAAAAGCTGGCAACAGGACTTTTTTGTAGCCATTCGTTTTTGATAAAGTGAATGGAAAAACAAGAAAAAACAACAACTGTTCAAACTTTAAGCCGCCAAATTGGTTAAATTTTAAATCTGCAATTGCAAATATTAAAACGGCCAATGTATAACCGGGTAAGCCTATTGTTCTTAAAATAGAATACCTGTTCCGGTATTTATCAATGACTTTTTTGAAAATATTGTTCCGGTAACCGTCAAGCCGAATGAATTCTATACATAAGTTTAGACTGATTATTCGAAGAATACGCCAGTGTGATTTTGAAGAGATCATGTTGTTGTTTTTTCTTGCAGGTAATTATTGATGTGCCTGATTCAATTTGTCTGAATACTATAATGATCAGATTTCTGTATTTATCAAGTCTATCATATTAATGATATATTATTATGCTTATTTTGTGCCTGTCTATAAAGTCGGGTGTTTGGACTTTATAGGCGAACACTATTTAAACCTTAAGTATATTGCTGTAATAACCAGACCTAATATAATTATCATTGCCCATTCTCCTGGTTCAGGTACAGCACCAGAATCTTGTAAATTGGCATTTTTTAAGCTGCTTTGATTTGAATGAATACCGAAGCGTTCATAATCATTCTGCGTTTCCAGTACAATTAAGCTTGAGATGGGGGTAACGATAAATGCTTCATTGCATAAGTCGTAAATGCCTTGTGGGATGTCGGCATCACGCAATAAAAACAATTCTCCTGCTTTTTGCATTACTTTGTGATAATTATAAAGCCTTAGCAAGTGCGATGGAGCCATTTTCTCAGGTAATGGATTGTTTTTAATATTACATGGTACAATGGCCATATCTGATATTGGTATTTCAACGCCATCTTTTGGTAATTTATAGTGTTTAAACCATTCATCAATGTTTAAGGATTTTAAATCTGTGTACGAAATGTCTCTGGTATCAATAATTTTATATTGATTTAAAGCCATTATAAAAGGTGATGTTTTGTGATCAATGACTAAAGTAGGAATGGGAGTTTTCCAGTTTTTCATATAATCAATAAGATTATTTTTAAAAACGGAGTTTTCCAATTCTGATGGGATGGGTGAATTAGAATCTCCCTTGGTGATAAGGAGGCTGTTCGCTGAATTATTGATTTTATACACCGGAAATAGCGAAAATGCTTTCTTTGATAATAGATCAAACAATAACTCCATGTTTTCTGCATTAATTTGAATTAATGATTGATGGTAAGCGTAAACGGGAATTTTATCGGCTTTTAGTAAAATTTGTTCCACTTCATCTTTTTTCCAGCTATTGTTAATGTCAAGATATATCGACCCGGGAATATTGCCTTTTGAAAATGCTAGAGGTCGTAATTGCCATGCCTGACCATTAAATACGAATGGCTTTTCAGATATTGGTTCTGCTTTGAGCTGACATTTCCATTCACTAATTGTATTTCCATCGTATAAAAATTGGTTGTGTAATTCTTCTTTGAATTTTCCAGGTACGATAATTTCGTTTGACTTACCTATAACTTTAATATGCACTATTTCATTTGCCTGACTATTGTCCGGCCCCTGAATTTTTAAGTTGTTGAATGTTAAAGTGTTGTTGTTTAGTGCCAAAGGATAAGTTACCCCAATCTTAACTTTTCTTGCCTCCTTTGGTGTGCAAGGAAAGATGGTAGCAGTCAATCTATTCCCTTCTTGCCAGTGAAGTACAACAGGGTCTCTTCTTTCTCGGCCAACTATCGTTTTATATGCTGTGTTTGCTTTTTTTCGGGTTGTGAGTCGTGATTTTTCTTCTTTTCCATCCATCCATAATGATAAGGAAGTTGCCACAGCTCCTTCAGGTAATTGAAATGTTAACAAGGCCTCTTGTTGGTTATTTTCCCATTGATTGCTATTCTCAATCCAAATGGTTTTTTCAGTATAGGCCATTCTGTATTCAGGATAAATTCGGGCGTCAGTAAGTTCCTTGCTTATCCTTAAATCTTTACCCGACCAGAGTTTTTCATAGGCATAATGTCGTGTGTTTGCGCAGGCAGATAGTACCTTAACTTGTTCAATATTTGAAAGGGGAATCCTATCGGTAAATAAAGAAGCAAAAGCAACTAACGGATCGTGTTGTTTAATTTCAGAGAATGATGAGGTGTTAAAATTAAAGCTCCACCAATTGTTTTCAAAATCCTCAAATAATAAGTCACGGCCCACAATACGCTTTGTCCAATAGGGCGAGGTACAGTTTTGAGCATAGTTAACCCATTCCGGAAAAATACTTTTTTCGTTAAGTAAAAGGTCTTTTTGAGCGTTGTTAATTTGTTGGGTGTGATAATTAAATAGAATTGAATAACATATTGTGAATATAATTCCGGCAGTAAACCCACCTAAAACCATATTTGAATTCGCATTAATACATTTTTTACTCATTGAGCAATGAATAGAAACAATACAAAGAATAAATGGTACTAAAAGATGAACAGATAATCCAAGCAAGATCATTCCGATAATGGCGAAGGGGAAAAAGTGCATTAATACGATAGTATAATATAAGTATATAACAATACCCAGGCCATGAATAAATGATGCTGTTTTAGTCAGAGTAGGATGAATAGAATCTTTAAAACTAATGAGAATAAAAGCTGCGATTACTAAAATTAAAATAAGTTGTAACCATACTGGGGTTAGCGCAAATACATGAATATCTTTATTTAGCGTAAAGCAACTTACGAATAATAAGGATAAAACAATGTGCAGGTTAATCCTTGGGATTTTAGGTTTAAAAATAGTAGCACCTTTGGGTCTGTCCCCAAAAGATAAGATGAGATATAAAATAGCAATTAAATAATTGATCATAGCAGATCCTTCAAACGCCTCTCTTGTTTGTGGAACAAAATGATAAATTGTCATCGAAACAGGTATCAGACATATACCTATAATCTGGATAATGGATAGTTTTGTCTTCATAATTTATTAATTAAAAGTACTTTGAAAAACAAAGTGTAAATTCGAAAAAAATAGTCTCTACGTCATTGTTATTATCAGTAAAGACTATGAAATATTTTGTATTAAATCATTGAGTCCATCAATATGTTTTTTAAAAGATAAGCGACCTAACTCTGTTGCTCTATAATTAGTCTTTGGTTTTCTACCTACGAACTTTTTTTCAACTTCAATTAATTCATTTTTTTCCAAGGCTTTTAAATGACTGGCTAAATTTCCATCAGAGGCCTCTAAATGCTCTTTAAGGGTATTGAAGTCAACTTTGTCATTCACCATTAGAATTGCCATGATGCCCAGACGTAAGCGACTTTCAAATACTTTACTTAAATTGTCAATGATGTTTTTCATTTAGCCTGAATTACCTGTCTACGTTCGTATTTAACATACATTACTGTGCCATATACAATATGCAATACCCCAAAACCCAACAGCCAGAAAATAATTCCATATCCAATAAAGCAACTGCTAACCAGGCCGAGTATAATTTCGGAAACTCCCAGATATCTGATTTCATTTCTTGTATACCTGCTAGCATTCAGTAAGGCCAAACCATAAAAAATTAAGGTGCAAGATGCCAGAAGATAAATTGCACCATGGTATATTAATGCAATACAAAAAAGCCCCCCGGTAATTAAAGGGATAAATAAATTAATCAAGAAGTATTTTGTAGAAGGTTCCCATATTTTTAAACCTCTTTTTCTACTGTTATTTACGGTGAAAAAGAAAGCTAAAATAATGGCAAGTACTAAAGTAATCAATGATATACTCGTTACCATTACAAAAGCCGGATCCCAAATGTTTAGAGATAAAAAATAGTCGGTTGTGGCTTTCGCTGATGAAAACGACTGGTTTCCAAGATACCACCAGATATATGTGCCGCTAATTAAGGCAATGATCCCGGCTGATACGCCTGATAAACCGCTCAGAGATAAGCAACGGCTGGAGCGTTCCATTAAGGAACGTATTTCAGATAAGTTTTTTAATTGCTCTTTTGTATCCATATTAAAAGTGCTTTGAAAAACAAAGTAAACAATTACTTTCTTAAATTCCAATTATTGAGGATTAATTTTTGAAAAAATAAGTGACTTATAGTTCCTTAATTATGCAATCTGTTTTAACTTTATTACAAATATCTTACAGTTATGCGAATAGAAAATGATATAAAATTTGGATTTAAAGATGTAATGTTCAGACCCAAAAGATCAACTTTGTCAAGTCGTTCACAAGTTACCCTGGAACGTTCATTTAAATGTTTACATAGCGATTACACATGGACAGGTATCCCAATTATAGCTGCAAATATGGATACAGTTGGAACCTTTGAGATGGCTTTGGCACTTTTTGAACAAAGGCTGTTTACAACAATTCATAAGCATTACTCTGTTGATGAATGGCGGATTTTTTTACAAAAAGCTCCGGAAGGAATTGAGCATCATTTGGCTGTCAGTACAGGAACGAGTGAGGACGATTTACTTAAACTGAGCACAATTATAAAACAAAATCCAGTTTTAAAATTTGTATGTATTGATGTAGCTAATGGTTACTCAGAACATTTTGTGCATTTCGTTAAAAAGGTACGTGAAATATTTCCAGACAAAGTTATTTTGGCAGGAAATGTGGTTACCGGTGAAATGGTGGAGGAGCTTTTAATAGCGGGTGCAGATATTATTAAAGTAGGTATTGGATCTGGTTCTGTTTGTACAACCCGGGTAAAAACTGGCGTTGGATATCCGCAATTGTCGGCAATTATTGAATGTGCAGATGCTGCCCATGGGTTAGGTGGTCTGATAATAAGTGATGGGGGATGTTCTATTCCCGGAGATGTTTCAAAAGCTTTTGGTGCTGGAGCTGATTTTGTAATGCTGGGAGGTATGTTTGCAGGTCATGATGAAAGTGGGGGAGAAA
This sequence comes from Marinilabiliaceae bacterium, assembly GCA_050296935.1. GTDB lineage: Bacteria > Bacteroidota > Bacteroidia > Bacteroidales > Marinilabiliaceae > Saccharicrinis. The sequence goes on from JBNKRV010000172.1 coordinate 38,516, forward strand.
CGATTGAGCGAGATGGGAAGAAGTATAAACAATTTTACGGAATGAGTTCCAGAACTGCTATGGAAAAACACGTAGGCGGTGTGGCTGACTATAGGGCAAGTGAAGGTAAAACCGTTGAAGTTCCGTACCGGGGAACTGTTGTGTCAACTTTACAGGATATACTTGGGGGAGTGCGTAGTACATGCACCTATGTGGGAGCTCAGAAACTTAAAGAACTTTCAAAGCGTACTACTTTTATTCGTGTTGCAGAGCAGGAGAATAAATTGTATACTAAGTAGTTATAGTGATTGTTGTTTGTAGTGTCGGATACGGGAAATATTTATTTAAATATTGTGTGTGTTTTAAAACCTGAGTTCGATATAAAATTAATGGCTCAAATTGCTTATAAATATTGAGTTTCAAGGAATGTTTGCGAAAGCATAGCGGGCTATGGTAAGCAAGTATGACGCAGAAAATCGGTATTTATAAGTGACATTCATAGCTTTTCAGTAAATAATCGATTTACGGCTCTAAATTTTATCACCGTAGCTCGCTATGTCTCAAAAATTTATATTGTAAATCAATCATTTACTGAATTTTGAGCTCGCTAATTTTAATCGAACTCAGGTTTAAAAGTAAATAAATTGAAATTAACATCATAATAGATGTAACCATTTCATTTTTTATGCGTATAAATGTATATCTGTTGGCTGATTTGTGTAAGATGTATATAATCAGGTACTTCTAGTAACGGTGTTATTGCCGGTTGTGTATTAGTGATTGTTGGATATTAGAAAATTTTGAGGCTATGAAAAAGGTATTGGTTTTAACCGATTTTTCTAATACGGCCAGAAACGCTGCACTCTACGCATTAAAAATGTTTGCTGAAGAAAATGTAAATTTCACTTTGCTTAATGCATATGATTTAGAATTTAGTGGAAGTCCGTATGTAATGCAGGTTAAAGAAGAAATGGCATTTGAAAGTGAAAAGGGATTAAAGCAAGAGTTGTCAATTCTTAAACGCGTTTTTCCAGAGGCTGTAATTAGTGCTATTTCCAGATTTGGATCTTTAATTGATGTTGTTCATGAGCGTATTCACGAAAACCATCCTGATTTAATTGTATTAGGATGTAGAGGTGAATCTGCTTTAGAAAACTTTTTATTGGGTTCTAACGCATATGAGGTGATTAAAAGCATAAAGGCACCCATATTAGTTGTACCTAAGAGCGCACAGTTTAAAAAACCAGAAAGAATTGTTTTTGCAACAGATTTAAAAGATGTTAATAAAGACGAAATCATGACCCCTATCAGGGATATAGTTGATCGTTATCGTTCTGCGTTGATGTTCGTCAACGTTCTTGATGATGAATATGTAAATCGTTTAGATGCGGAAAGTAAGATAGAAGGGCATTTCCCAAATGTTAATGTCACTTTTAACTTTATAGATGGTGAAGATGTTAGTAAGAGCATTAACAAATTCATGGAAGATAATGATGCGGAAATGGTGGCATTGGTTCGTCACGACATTGGATTCTTTGATCGGATATTCCATCCAAGTGTAACCAAACAAATGGTATTACACCCTGAGCATCCCATGTTAATATTGCATGATAAGATGGAAACTTGAGATTAAAAAAACAGAGGGTGACTGAATATCGGTCACCCTCTTGATTTTTTCAATATTTATCTGGTTGAAGGTATTCTATATCATCATCTTCAATAAATTTCTGACAGCATCAACAGATTCAACTTTATATGCTGCTTTAGTATGTTTCATGCCTACTTTAATTGTAATGGATTTTTCAGGTAATTCTCTAAACATGAATTCATCAGTCCAGTCATCCCCAATTGCCATAATAAAATCAAATGGTTGGTTGTTTATGAATTTTAAAGCAGCCACACCTTTGTTAATACCACCACTTTTCACTTCAATCACTTTGTTTCCTTCCATTATTTCAAGCTGGTGATTTGAGAGGTGAGTGTTTAGTTCATCTTTTAACTCATTCGCACGAAGATCTCCCTGATCTGGTTCTGCTTTTCGGAAATGCCATACAAGGGAGTAGTTTTTTTCCTCAATAAAACTACCGGGAGTTCTGTCCACAAAATGCTCCATAACAGGTCTGACATTAGGCATCCAGTTATTATTAATTGTTGTTAGCATTTCCCAATCACCATCTACCTTTTTCAGCCACACTCCATGTTCGCAAATTAAGTTTACCTGATGTCCGTTAAACCATTTTTCAAGCGTGTAACGGTCTCTTCCACTTATGATGGTAACCGTATTGTGTTTATCAGAAGTCAGTCTTTTGATAATAGTATGTAATTCTTCGTCTGGTTTTGCATCCTGAGGATTCTTTTTAAAATGAGCCAACGTTCCATCGTAATCAAGAAAAACAGCCCTCTTTTTAGAATTTTTATATTTATTAGCAAGTGTTGTGGATAATTGCTTTGTAATTCTTTTTGCCAGAAAATCACTTTGTATACTTTCAGCCTTTTTAAGAGATTTAACAAAGTCTTCAGCCCATTTATAAACGGTATATCTTTGTATTCGTTCTTTCATGTAGGCCATTCTGGATTTTTGTTCTTCCAATGGCATGGTTAAGGCTTTATATATGTTATCGGCCATATCATTGTCATCAACCGGGTTAATAATTAAAGCTTCACCCATTTCTTTTGCAACACCGGCCATCTCACTTAGGATAAGTACACCAGTGTTGTTGATTCTGGAGGCAACATATTCTTTTGCAACCAGATTCATACCATCTCTTACAGGAGTTATTAAGGCTACATCACAAGAACTGTATAATTCAATCAGGTTGTTAAAAGGCAGAGAACGATAGAAATACCAGATTGGAGTGTAGTTTATACTTCCATAAGCTCCGTTTATCTGACCAACTAATTCATCTACCTCTTTTTTCAATAGCTGATAATGATCAACCTGGCCACGGGATGGAACAGCAAGCATGATAAGAGTTACTTTTTGCCTGAAATCCGGATATTTTTCCAGAAATTTGGCAAAAGCTCTTAGTCGGTTTGGTATTCCCTTCGTGTAGTCTAAACGATCTATTGAAAGAATTAATTTTCGTTCAGGAGAATCCAGAAAATATTTTTCTAACTCCTTGTGAAGTTCAGACATTTCTTTTACAGGCTTCAGATTTATCTGCTGAGCTGATTCATAGAACTTTTCATAATCAATACCCATTGGGAATGAATCCGCAATAATAATTCTACCGTCAAAATGAATTTGATTAAATGATATTTCATAACCAAACAGTCTTCTTACACAGCTGAAAAAATGTCGTTCGTAATCATAAGTATGAAATCCAATTAAATCAGCACCAAGCATGCCTTTAATGATTTCATTTCTCCATGGTAATATTCTAAATACCTCGTATGATGGGAAAGGTATATGTAAAAAGAACCCAACTGTTACATTCGGTTTTTTTGATTTGATCATTTCAGGTACTAAAAGTAGTTGATAGTCGTGTACCCATATTGAATCCCCATCTTCAATGGTTTCAATAGCAGCATCTGCAAACTTTCGGTTTACAGCTTTATAGGTTTCCCAATCCGCAACATTGAAATCAGCATACTGAGTAAAATAATGAAATAATGGCCAAATGGTCCGGTTGCTAAAACCTTCATAAAATAAATGAATTTCCTCTGAGTTTAGATGAACTGATGCGCACTTTTCCTTTTTAAGTTTATCATCGATCAGCTTCATCTTTCTGTTGTCTGTTTTATCGCTATCTATTCCCGACCATCCAATCCATGTGCCACCATATTCTTTATAAATAGATTTCATGCCAGTGGCTAACCCACCAACACTAGGTTCAAGAGTTATTTCGTCTCCTTCATCTTTAATGCTAAAGGGCAATCTATTAGAAATAATGTGAATTTTTTGCATAGATAAAACGTTTTTTATTTGAATTTTAGAGATATTACTACTTTTTTTGGATGTTTACAACAAAACTAACCAATAAATTTAAATATATGGTAAATCTGAATTACGGGATTATCGGAAATTGTAAGTCTGCAGCTTTGATTTCTGAAAAGGGGAGTATCGATTGGTTATGTTTACCCAAGTTTGATGCGCCATCGGTGTTTGCACGGTTATTGGATAAGGACAAGGGCGGTTTTTTATCTGTTGAACCTGAAAAACTATTGTCTATCGGACAGGAATACATTGAAAGAACAAATATGTTGTGTACCAGATATGTTTGTGAAGATGGTGTTTTTGAAATCATAGATTTTATGCCGAGGTACAAAAACGGTAAAGGTAATGCATACGCACCACCTGATGTTACACGGATTTTTAACAGAGTTAGTGGTGCACCTACCTTTAGAGTGAAGTACGAACCAAAACTTGAGTATGGTATACATAATACAGAAGTCTCTGCACATAAAAAATTTATAAAAGCTGTTACTAAAAGAGGCGTTTATGATTCATTGTATTTGTATTCGGATTTTGAATTTGAAGATATCCTGAATAGCGAAGTGATATCGCTGACGTCTAGTAAGTTTATTTTGGTGAGTTATAACCAGAAAATTTTAGAGCAGGACATTAATAGAGTTAAGCTTAAGATGGAGCGTACAAAGGTTTATTGGTTAAACTGGTCCGAAAGAACAACTACTTTCAGTAAATATAATGAAGAGATTAATCGTAGTGCGCTTACGCTTAAGTTACTTAGTTACCAGAAGACAGGTGCCGTGTTGGCTGCATTAACCACATCGTTGCCCGAGACTATAGGAGAAGTACGAAATTGGGATTATCGTTTTTGTTGGATCAGAGATGGTTCAATGGTGGTTAAAATCCTTAATATGTTAGGGCATGGTAGCGTTGCGAAAAATTATTTGAATTTTATCATTAATGTTCTTCCTGAGAAAGATGAGAAAATGCAGATCATGTATGGTATCAGCGGAGAAAAACGGCTTTCGGAATATGAGTTGCCACATTTGGCAGGATTTGGTGATTCAAAGCCTGTAAGAGTGGGTAATGCCGCATACAAACAGAAACAGAATGATATATATGGTATATTAATGGATGCCATTTATCAGAATTTTAAGCTGTATTCTGCTTCTCTTGATTATAGTGAAGATTTATGGACTGTTGTTAGGAATGTGGTTAAAATGGTAGAACGAAACTGGCAAAAACCAGATAAAGGGATTTGGGAAATACGAAACGAAAGTAAGCATTTTACCTTCAGTAAAGTATTGTGTTGGGTTGCCATTGACAGAGCACATAAAATCGCAAAGCTTTTAAATCAGGACGATTATATCAAAAAATGGAAGAAACTCGAGGATAAGATACGTGATGATATTAAGGCTAAAGCCTGGTCAGAGAAAAAGCAATCCTATACCCAGGCTTATGGAAGCGAGGATTTAGATGCTTCAGTATTACTGATGGAGAGTTACGGTTTTATTAAAGCAAGTGACGAAAGATATAAGTCTACAGTGTACGCTACTCAAAAAGAACTGGAGCATAACGGATTAATGTACAGATATATTAATCAGGATGACTTTGGATTACCAAAATCAGCTTTTACTATTTGCTCATTTTGGTTAGTAAATGCATTGTATAAGATAGGAGAAAAGAAAGCTGCAATTGAACGATTTGAAAAACTTCTGGTTTATAGTAATCACCTGGGGTTATTTAGTGAAGATTTAGATTTTCAAACGAAACAGCAATTAGGTAACTTTCCTCAGGCCTATTCGCATTTGGCATTAATTGAAACTGCTATTAATATTTCAGAAGGAGAAATAACAGCAGAAGAAAGAGTATTAGATGCCTTAAGATAACTGACAATTATATACAAAAAAAAGGAGCGACTTGCTCCTTTTTTGTATTGATCATTTATTTTATTGAAACGTTTTTTAGTGTTTCTACCAGAAATTTCCAGAATTTTTCAACAGTCTCGATATTTACTTTTTCATCCGGAGAATGTGGAAATCGAATGGTTGGTCCAAAAGAAATCATATCCCAGTTAGGATATACAGCACCCAGGATTCCACATTCCAATCCGGCATGTATCCCTTTAATTTCCGGAATTTTACCAAATGAATCCTTATATACCTTTTTCATGACATGAAGAATTTCAGAATCAGGATTTGGCTTCCAGCCAGGGTATTGTCCATCAAAAACAATATTAGCACCTGCCAATCGGAATATACTTTCTAATGTTGACTCAACGTCATCTTTGGCAGTATCAACAGAACTACGTATGAGACACATAACATTAACCTCGTTATTTTCTGACTTTACAATAGCCAGATTTAATGATGTTTCTACCAATCCGGGCATACTGTCACTCATGCGGATAACACCATTAGGACACGCTTGAATCGCATTAATCAAATCGTCTTGTGTGATCTCATCCATTAAGGAATTAGGCATGTCACACTTTTCTGCTGTTAAATTCAATGAGGGTTCAGTAAAAGCAAGCTCATTTTTATATATAGTAGCAAATTCTTCAACGGCCTCAGTAAATTCTATTACGTTGTTAGCCGGAACTGTTACTATAGCAAATGCTTCACGAGGAATTGCGTTACGTAAACTTCCTCCATCAATTGAGGAAAGACGAACTCCATAGGCGGCAATGACTTCTTTGAGTAATCTGAAAATGAGCTTATTGGCATTTCCTCTCCCTAAAATAATGTCCAATCCGGAATGTCCTCCTTTCAGTCCTGTAAGTGATATTCTGAAAGCAACGCTGTTTGTGTCGGGTTGTACTTCGGTATATTGAAATATAATATTGGCATTGGATCCTCCGGCACATCCAACATATAGTTCACCTTCATCTTCTGAATCCAGATTAATCAGGATATCAGCATCTGATATTCCAGCCTCTAAACCAAATGCTCCGGTCATGCCGGTTTCTTCATCTATTGTAAACAACGCTTCAATAGGTCCGTGTTCAATATCAGTTGATTGCAGAATTCCCAATGCAGCAGCAACACCAATACCATTATCAGCACCTAATGTGGTTCCATTGGCTTTAACCCAGCCATCTTCAATATAAGTTTCAATTGGGTCTGTCTCAAAATTGTGTTTTTTATCGCTGTTTTTCTGAGGAACCATATCAACGTGACCTTGAAGTACAACCGTTTTTCTATTCTCCATACCGGGAGTGGCTGGTTTTTTTATAATTACATTCCCAATCTGGTCAACAATAGTTTCTAACCCAAGATTTTCGCCAAATTCTTTAATAAAGTCGGCTGCCTTTTTTTCTTTTTTGCTTGGACGTGGAATTTGTGTTAAGGAATAAAAATTTTCCCACAATGCTGTAGGAGTCAGATTCTTAATATCATTATTCATTTTGAAATATGTTTTTGTTTTCAGGACAATAAATGTAATCAATCCAGATACAATATTATCTGATAATTGTTATGTTTTGAAAAACGCTGTAAGTGAATCAAAATTCCAGGTACATCAATTAATTTAACCCGGATTGTGAAATAGAATTATAACGCCAATGTCATGGTGATATTGGTATTTAATAAAGGAAAGTATGGGCTTAAAACCTGAGCTGTCAAAACTTTAATTCGATAGCTCAGGTTAATATGCTGTGTCATGTTTATGGTACGTAATGTTAGCCAGAAGACTCTGTATTTTCTTGCAGAGAATATGTAAGTCGTTCTATACGATACCTTAGATATGAATTTTGATGAGGTAACTTCAACCTTTTTTTCGGGCACAGCTTATCTGGCCGGTTTTTTCATCTATAAACACAAAACTCAAATAGAATTCGGTATAAATTATTCTTTGTTAGATATTGAAATTAAAGCTCCTGTAACTGGGCAGATTTTAATGATGATATCTTCTTTTTCCATAATTGAAGCCGGGAGTGATACAACCTGGCCATATTGACCCAGTTCAATCGTTTGGCTTTTAAGCTTATTGTTTCTATCGTAGATACTCACATCAGCTAAAGCTGGTATAGCATAATACAATCCATTATTGGCAGGGGTCTTAGGAGCCTTAATTGTATTGTTTTTAAGTGGAATAGATTTTACAACATCTAAATTGAAGTAAATAGGAGTTCCTGTTATATCAGCAGCCTCCACAATTCCTTTTTGTTTTGAAAAACGACATACAACATGCTTATCGTAACCTGTTAAAGGACTCGGTGTAATTTCGAAGTAATATTTTTGAGTAGCTGTAATTGTTTTTCCGGCAAAAAGTGAAACAAACTGCTTTTCCATTTTATTCAATTCTTTCAAAACTGTTTTATAAGCTTCTCCATCAGGAGGTAGGTTTTCCATTTCACCGGATAATAAATCAATTTTGTTATTGCGTATCTTGTAAATCATATTCGCAGCTTCCTGCGCCATGGCTGCTGTTGAAGTTTTGTAAAGTAATTCTTCATGTAATGGAATATTATCAAAATTGATTTCTTCCATTTCCGGAATAGAAGATTTTTTATTCTTATGGATTTGAAGAGATGAATCTTTTATTGGGTTGTTTATTCCATTTAGTATTCCGGTTGGTGTTAAATTAATATAAGGAGCGCTGGTATTTCCTGATGAAAAAATGCTGTATCTTTTTTCATCATCCGGACTTCCGGAAGTTGTTATTTTAACTCCTTTGATTTCCCATTCCTCACTATCCTCAGTGATTACATTTGTTAAATTTAAAAAACGTTGAGAATAACGATAATAGGGGCCTGTTTTTCTAATCACCTTTTGAGTTTCTATTTCGATTCTAATGCTCGTTTTTGGTAAAGTATAAGAAAGGCTTTTAGTTGTAGCATCAATTACTTCACTGGTCTTTTTAACAGCAACTTCTTTTGATGTTTTCTTTTGAGCAAAATTCGGAGTGGTAAAAGAGGAGCAAATAAGTAATGAAAGTACTATCTTTTTGAAAATGTGCATTATTTTATTTGTTTAATTAGTGTTACGTTATATATTATACTTTGTAATTTTTTCTACAATTTATTAAACGCATTGCCCAGGCTATTTATTATGTCCGTAGCAATGAGAGATTCTTCAGAATTTGAACATGTCAGGGCTACATCACCGGCTAAGCCATGGATATATACTCCCAGAATTGCGGCATCCTCTTCTGAATAACCCTGAGCCAACAGCGCAAGTATTATGCCAGTTAGAGTATCTCCACTTCCGGCCGAAGCCATTCCTGGATTTCCGGTAGCATTGAAAAAGAAATTTCCATCAGGCAGGGAGATTACTGTGTGCGCTCCTTTGAGCACAGTAATAACTTCATACTGCTGACTGAATTTTTGCAGTATTTTTAACCTATGCATTTCATTTTTCCATTTCCCGGCTAATCGCTCAAATTCTTTAGGGTGTGGTGTTAGTATAGCATTTTTAGGAAGCTTCACAAGAAGAAATTTATTCTGGCTTAGTATATTTAATCCATCAGCATCCACAACCATTTTTTGATCCGTCATATTATTCAGTATTTCTTCAAAAGCTGAAACACTGTTTTTTTTAGTATTGAGTCCCGGACCTATACCAATGGCATTAAATACTGATAACTCAGGAAACTCTGTAAAAAACATTTCCGATCTGTCAATACTAACCATGGCTTCAGGAACCGAAGTTTGCATAATTTGATATCCCCAATGAGGGATATGTGTTGTTAACAAACCAACTCCTGATTTTAAGCATGATCTTGACGCTAATACAGCTGCTCCCATTTTACCATAACTACCGGCAACAAGCAGGGCATGTCCGAAATTTCCTTTATGACTAAATTTCGTTCGCTTTTTACGAATCTTCTTAACCTGTTCCCTTTCAATTAAAAAATGATTGGTATCGTATAAATTAATTGCTTCCTCCATTAAGCCAATATCCAATAATTTCCATGTACCCACATACTTTGCATTTTCGGGTAATAAAAATGAAAGTTTAGGAAGTTGAAAAGATAACGTGAAGTTTGCCTTTACGATGCCTTTGCGTGGTTTGTAATCTTCATCATAACTGGCAAATAAACCTGAAGGAATATCAATGGAAATAATAGTGTTTGATAATAGATTAATTTCATCAATTACATCTTTGGCAACACCTTCTGTTTCCCTGTTTAAGCCTGATCCGAAAATGGCGTCAATTATCACTGCATCAGGGTTAAAGGAGGCGAAGTCGATTTGTGAAACTGAATCAGTTTCATGCAAGCAATCTTTATTTGTTTGCAGTAATCTGTTCTTGTTATTTTCAGCATCTGGCGAAAGATTGTCAGAAATTTTTAAAAGAAAAACCTGTATATCGATAGGTAGTTTGCATAACATTCTGGCCATGGCAAGTCCATCCCCTCCATTATTACCTGTTCCGCAAAAAAGATAAAATGATTTTGCCATTTGATTTGCAAGAATCCAGTCAAAAGCTGATTTAGCAGCTCGTTCCATTAATTTAATAGAGGGTATTGGCTCGTTATTTATAGTATATTGATCAATTTCCCTTATTTGTTGTGGGGTTAAAATTTTCACGACGTAATATTTTTAGTTAAAACCCTGAAAAATTACAATTTCTTTTAAAAAACTATAAATATCTTGTAACATGAGAAAAAGCACTATATTCATGATTCAAATTATCTACATTTGTGCGCAATACAAATATAAGTAACTATTACAGTTGAGTCATAAATATTTTAAAACTATTATAATTATTATAAGATGAGTAATCAGGACAAAGCTTTTTTTGGACATCCAATGGGATTGTCATCTCTTTTTGCCACAGAAATGTGGGAGCGATTTAGTTATTATGGAATGAGGGCCCTATTAACATTGTTTTTAACAGCGCAATATATTAATGGTGGGTTTGGAATGAGTGAGGAAGAGGCCTTCACAATATATGGGATATTTACAGGTTTAGTTTATGTAACTCCTATCATTGGAGGTATTCTTGCCGACAAGTTCTTAGGCCAAAGAATTACAATATACATTGGTGGAATTACAATGGCAATAGGTCAATTTACATTGGCATATGCGGCAATGCTACATCCTGATTTGATGGAAACAAGACAAACTTTGTTTTATGCAGGTCTTGCTATTCTTATTTTAGGGAATGGTTTTTTTAAGCCAAATATTTCTACAATGGTTGGAGAACTTTATGATAATAGTGATCCAAGAAAAGATGGCGGTTTTACTATATTTTATATGGGAATAAATTTAGGCGCCTTTTTAGCACCAATGATCGCAGGGAATTTAGGAGAACTTGTTGCATGGAAATATGGTTTTTTGACAGCTGGATTTGGAATGCTAATTGGAACAGTATGGTTTTATCTTAGAGCTCACACATTAGATACGATAGGGATGCCACCTAAAGTAAAAGCTGTGAGGAATAGACTGGTTGCAAAAGATTGGAGTACAATATTGATCTTTTGTATAGTATTAATTGGCCTGGCATATATCTTTATTTTCGGATGGGGACTAATTCCTTCTGTTATTCAAAATACCATAATGTGGATTGTTGGAGGTGTTGGTTTATTATACTTACTTTTCTCTATCGTAAAAAATACTAAATCAAAAACAGAGTGGAGTCGGGTTGGTGTTATAATTGTCTTAGCATTATTCAATATATTTTTTTGGAGCGGTTTTGAGCAAGCAGGTAGCACTTTCAATATCTTTGCAAGAGATAATACAAATCGAATTTTTACATATACAGGAACTTGGAATTTGATTATTGTTCTATCAGTAATTCTTTTAGCCTGGGGGATAAATAGTAAAATAAAAAAGAAAAATAGTATTCCTCAATTAATCATTGGAGTATTGATACCTATTGTTTATTTCATGATTACTCGTTTTGTTGACGGTGAAACATACGAAATAGGAGCATCTGCATTTCAGAGTATTAATGCTTTGGCAATATTTATCTTTGCACCATTATTTACAATTTTATGGTCATGGCTTGATAAAAGAAAAGCAAATCCTAATACACCATTGAAATTTGGTATTGGAATGGCGTTTTTAAGTTTTGGTTTTGTAATTATGGCTTTAGGTAATGAAAGGGCGCAAGCGACTGATTTGGTTAGTCCGTTATGGTTGGTAATGGTATATGTAATTCATACGTTAGGTGAATTATGTTTATCTCCAATTGGATTATCTATGGTTACTAAGTTGTCTCCTTCAAAAATAGTATCTACGATGATGGGGGTTTGGATGGGATCTTTTGCATTTGGAAATTTTGTAGCTTCTCAGATGAAGTCAATTGCGACAAGTCTTGATTATCCTATATTTTGGTTTATTGCAGGAGAAACAGCTGTGGCAACATTTCTTCTAATTGCAATTTCACCAATATTAAATAAAATGATGAAAGGCATTAAATAATTCAGAAATATTTTTCTGGAAAGGCCATCTTTGATTTATAATCATTGATGGCTTTTTTTTTCTTCGAAAATATTTTCATTCAAAAACTCCAATATTCAAAATGAACACCGACTCCAGGTCTACACATTATCTTTTTTATTAATAATCTGGATTACCTTGATGAGTTCAAAGGTTCTAATTCATCAGTTAAAAATGAATGCACAACAGGTCGTTATGTTGAACTCAGTTCCCCTAAAAGCCAGCTTTCCCCTTTTTATGGAATGCATAAAGTACCAACTGCTAGATAATCAGACGATGAGATACTTGTGTTTAAGGTAATTTAATGACTCCGATTTAAGATTTAAATTGCTCAGGATATAAATCGGTATTAAAATACACTAATATAAATCATCAGGAGTTACTACATATTATTCATTAGTGTCCGGTATAAACTATTCAACCTTAGCATAGTCTTTATTTCTAACGGGTTATAAGGTATCTTTCAAATATCAGGGTAGCATTTCCGCCTTCATGAAAAAGCGTTAAAAAAATCAGTAAACGAAACGTTAAGAAAGAAAAGCTGTTTGAACGAAGTGAGTTCTTTTCTTTTAGTGAAGAGCACTGATTTTTAGGTTTTTCATGTCAGCGGCGGCTCTTTTTGTTTACTTTTTCGAGCTGTAGCGAAAAAGTAAAAGCCTGTCTGGCTCTAAGACAAAGGTTAACAAATAATTAAAATCGAATATTTACCAGACAATAGTGCATTTATATTCGTGATTAATTTAAATTAAGTAACTACTCGGGTACTTAAAACAAGGTGAATAATTAAATGTGTTTCTTTGCGGTATTTTACATGGCGTGTCTTTGCGAGACTGAAATATGTAATTCTCAGGTTCTGGATTCCGAAAATATAAACTTCAGGATTAAAATGTTAATAAATCAGATGGCGTTGTTTGTAACAAGAAGTCTGAATTTTATATTTCAAGTAATAAAATATAGATCTTTGAGATATGATAAAGCGCGAGACATTAGAACCTTTAGATAAAGAATCTATCATTAATATCTTTGTTGAATTTAGTGACAGGATCGAAAAAGAGATGCTAATGTTTTTAATTCCCTTTGCTCTTCTTCAGAAGCCAATGTTCCCGGCTAATTTACTTTCTATTAACTTTATGTTCTGATTATTACCTGAGTATTTACATACATGTTAATATATTTAAATCTTTATATATAATATTATCTTTAGCATTTTTTTTGGATAAAATTATTTCATTCGTTTTTATTTAAACAGAATTATACATATAACATTGTATTTATGTTATTTATTTGATTAAATAACATTTTGCGCAAAAGATTGCATAAATATATGAAATAGAGTATTTTAGATAAGTTTAATATGGTGTTTGAGATAGGGTTGTAATAAAATAAAAAGAATAATTTTAGTTTGTTATGGTTATTTGTATATTTGTATCTGGGTATTTTATATAATAATGTGGTGAGCATTTTTGACCATATTGCAATTTAAACTATTATACTTTGTAATTATTAATTTTTAATAATTAGCCGTTATTAATTAACAAACAACTCGTAATTCATAAACTATGTCTTTACCTCAATTAAATTTAGTAGATACAGAAGTACGTATAGCCGGCGAAATAGCCGATTTTGAAACACTCACATTACGCCAGACCATGTGTGGGCACCATAGGTTTGAAATAAGAGTAAATTACCGCCCCAACAAACCCAGTGTGTGGACTGTAATGCCCGAAAATATATTTGAGCAACTGGGCGAATCACTTACCATAAAATTTACCCACAAAGAAAGTGGGGAACTCACCGATTTTGAAGGGTTTATTACCGATATTGATGTAGAAGGAAGAAATGGCGATCAGGGAGTGGTTGTGCTCAGAGGAGGAAGCCCTACATTATTACTCGATATGGATGCGTCCATGGGAAGTTTTGTAGACTATACCCTGGGTAACATTGTAAGCGAAGTGATTGAAAACAGTGGCGTTCGCATGGAGGTGAGCAATAATCCTCAGTTTACCACCATTATACCCTATGCCGTCAGGTATAAGGAAACCAGCTTTGCCTTTATGGAGCGTTTAGCCGCCTCCTGCGGTGATTGGTTTTATTATGATGGCAAAAAATTGGTATTGGGGAATCCGCGTATTGAAAACGACACCCGTGCCGCTTTTGATATGGAATTGACTAATATTAAAATATCGGCCCGGGTAGGTAATTTAAATAGTGAAATGTTTGATTACGATGGGGTGTATAACGATTATAAATTCGATTTCTCGGGACAAAACATTGATGGTG
>JBNKRV010000173.1:0-1843 GCA_050296935.1 Marinilabiliaceae bacterium
TGGCCTTCGTGATAGGTATCTTCCACCCAATCACCCCGCGCATAGCTGCCAAACAAAATAAGCATTTCAATCCCCGGGCAAAATTCCAGTATGGTTCGTTTTATAAGGTCCAGCTCAAACCGTTTATTTTTGGGCAAATGCTTTACTGATGTTTTCAAACGTTTTGCATTTTAAGAGTTTTAAAAAACAAATATAAATACTTTAGTGCTTTACAGAAATTATTGAGGGATAAACTCACCCCAATTACTTCAACAAACAACTAAAAGCCAGGCAAATAAAACAACAACCCCATGATGTTCCAAGTATACTATACCGTTGCTTATTGTTCTTGAGTAAATGCAATGGAACCTAACCGAAGGCGATTTCATGACCGAAGGGAATAATCCTGAACCTAAAATGCAAGCAGTATTCTACTGCAAACATTGCGAAACAAGCTTTAAAGCCAAGGAGTATGTAGTAAATTGCAAGTCATAGACTTGAAGTGATTTGGCGTCCAGGTTGCAACTTTTCTCACGCAGCGAAGCAAGTAAACCTGGATGATAGAAAACGGGTGTGCAAACTCGGAACAGTATGGGTATGTTAAAATTTGGTCTGACATTAATTATTAGGTATATCAAGTATAAATAATTTTGATATTTTAGCCATAGATTAGTCTCACCAGCTATGAAACATTGTTAATGAATAGTAAATAACTATTTGGCTGCTAGAATATTAATATGATTCCAGTTAAGGAAATAAAATTAAAAATAGGAGAAAAAAAGATTTCAGATAAATTATGGAAAGGCCTTAAGTTTAATCTTTTTTCAGGGATTCCACTTATAACTACAGTCTATTTAATGAATTCAAGCCATAATAACTCACCAAAAATCTTAGTGACATTATTTCTTATTCTTTTATTTATATTCTTATTTACAGTAGTTTATACTCTATATTTTACTAGACCTATTTATTTAACTATTGGTGAGATAATTCTTATACAAGATGGACTAATAGTAAATATTTCAGATAGAGAAAATAGATATTATTATGACGATCTTCACAACATAAAGTTTTACATTAAATCCTACATTCGTGAAAGTTATTGGGGAGGGGGACATTCACAATTAGGAGATGGAATTAATCAACTACAATTTAAAACCTCAACCTGGGGATTTAGGTTTGATTTTTTACTTGAAAACAAAAAGCAAAAAGAAGCCTTAATTGCTTATGTCTTTGCAATAAAAAAGAAATACAAAACCAGTTTCACATCACCTGCTAAAGCAGAATAAGTCCCTCAGCTGCCGCGCTAACCTACTAAAGGGACTCACCGAAGGTAATTTTTGCGTGGCTTAAAATAACCACACGATACAGTTAAAATAGACAATTCTTATTTAGAATAATTACAAATTGACACAAAATCAGCTAACGATTATGATAAACCATGGCATTTTTCTAAAAAATCGCTACAAAATTTGGCTTAAATATTGATAAAACGATATAAAATACTGTTATACAAAAAAATACAAAACAAAATACACTTTTACTCTCCCTTGTAACTTAACATTTCCGACTTAGTTATTCCAAACAGGAATTATTTTGTAGTGCTTACCATTTGGAAGTTATAAAAACAAAAAATATCTTTAAACTTTTCCCGGGGAAAGCACCTGTGTTAGAACACTTTAAGGTGTAGTAATTATTTGTATTGAATTCGAATGTTAAAATAATTATGGGAAAATTATGGTGTGGTTATACGATAATAATTTAACAGAAGATCCTACAGATTCTTTTGGTAAAATAAAATCGGCCGGAACACTTACTAATGCGAGTATTTCCAGCCTAATGACCAAAGAAGGTATAGAATTAA
>JBNKRV010000174.1:0-8731 GCA_050296935.1 Marinilabiliaceae bacterium
CTACGCTATGATAGTACGCAGAACCATATTAAAACAGGATTTGGTAAAGAAACTTTACCCTGATAGTATTTCCATTAAGTCGGCTATGCAGCAGCTCCGTAACGAAATTGACATTTGTCCGGTACTTAAGCAACGGATTGAACAGGCAGGAAATACAAAACGCCATTATTACACCAAACAACAACTCCTTTTAATCCTGGAACATTTTTGTATTACACTTGAAGAATTTGAACAGCTATGAACTATTTCTTAGGCATAACCGATATTGAACAAGCCAAACTACGTTATCGAAAATTAGCAAAGCAACTACACCCCGATGCAGGAGGAACTGCCGTTGAATTTCAAAATATGTGGAATGAATACCAGTCCTTACTTTTAAAGCTCCGACAAAGTGGCAATACCTCGAATGCACCCAAACATGTATCTCTTGAAAAGGAATTAATAAACGAATTAGGCCAGCTTGCCAAAGTCCTGATAAAAAAACAAGTGCCTCAGAATTACCTACGACAGAAAATACAAATATCAGAATCCTCATTAAAAAGAGGATTATTTAATAGCATTGTGGATTTGCTTGATAATCTTAAATAGGGCATTCATATCATAAGCTCCCATTGGATTATGATAAACTAAAATTAGTTCAGAGATGTGTTGAGTGTAGGCACGCAGAGTGTTGTGCTGGAAATATTATTAAAACACAGGCTTGATTGTATTTATGTTGATAATGTAACGGATTGATATTTGTTCCAATCTGAAATAATATACTAATAATACAAATGATAATTTCTTTTCAGGTAATGGAATGTGAGTGAAATTATTTATGTTATGCACTTTAAATTTATTATTTACCAAACATGTATTTCCGTAAAAAATTTAGGATTACAATTAAACTTTTATCAAACACAAAAAACTGAATGAAAACGAAAAAATTATTTACCCCAAGAGATTTTATTGATGTAGAAGGAAAAGATATTTATGAAAGTGCTGATTATTTTCAGGTTTTCATTGACCAGATGGATAACAAAAGAGCAAATGCATTTGATATTACTACAACTACACCAACAGGTAGTAAGGTAAAGGTGGTTGATAGGTATAGCGGAAAAGAGCTTTCTGCTATTAGTTTTGTTTCTTCGAATTATTTAGGGATGAATATGCATCCAAAAGTTAAAGAGGCTGCAAAGTGTGCTATTGATGAATATGGAGTCGGAACCAGTACTACGCCGTTAATTGGTGGCTATTTGGATATACATGTGGAATTGGAAAAGAAAATTGCAAAAATGCATGGCAAAGAAGCAGCTTTAACATATTCCTCCGGATTTGCTGCCAATGTTGGTGTAGCGCAATTCTTGCTTAACAAAAACGATATTGCGATTGTTGATACCTTTATACATGCTAGTATGTATGATGGTCTGGCCAATACAAATGTAAAGATATTTGGTCATAATGATTTAAAGTATCTGGAAATGGTATTGGAAAAATCCAAAGGAAATTACCGAAATATGGTCGTTATCGTGGATGGTGTTTATTCTCAGGATGGAGATTTGTCAAGGCTTAAGGAGATTTGTACTTTATCCAGGCAGTATGGAGCATATGTTTTTCTTGATGATGCTCACGGAGTTGGTGTGCTTGGTAAGAATGGCTACGGAACTTGCAGTCATTTTAATCTATCGGATGAAGTTGATGTAATAACAGGTACATTAAGTAAGGCTATTGGAACTATTGGTGGATATGTAGCAGGTTCAGCTCAGCTCATAAAATATCTAAGGCACTTGTCACGCCCTAGTATATTTTCTGCATCATTACCACCCTCTGTAGCAGCTTCGGCCTCAAAGGCTATTGATGTATTTTCTGAAGAACCTCAGATTATTGAGAAATTGTGGAAGAATACAAAGTATGCAATGAAAACTTTGGTCGAAAATGGTTTTGACTTGGGGCGTTCAGAGTCTCCTATTATTCCTGTAATGGTTCGGGATGATATGAAAGCAAAGATTATAGCTAGAAAGCTATTGGAAAATGGGATTTATATAATCCCCGCTACTTACCCAGCTGTTAAGCTAAAGGATTCAAGATTGAGGATGAACATATCAGCAACACACACAGAGTCTGATATAGATTATTTCTGTGAGCAATTGAATTGCATAAACAAGGAAATAGAGTTCAAATAGATTATAGACAAAAGATTACGCCAAAGCATGGTAATCTTTTGTAGTTTTTGAATGTAAGCTTATTTTTACCTTTTATTGTTTAAATCGGGAATCAAGACATATGATAAGTAAAAGAGAAAGCAATGCTATTAAGGCCAGGATGGATTTGCTCAATGCCGTAGGGTTGGCCTTGCAAAAACATGGCTTTGCAAAGCTAGGAATTAATACCGTGGCTGCTGAGGCTAAAATGGATAAAACCGCTATATACAGGTATTATTCAAATTTCGAAGATTTGCTACGGGCATATATCGAACAGCAAGAATTTTGGCTGAAGTCTTTAAAGGAATATGGTAATAGGGAAATTGATGATATGAATAAGCTTGCCAAAATATTCATAAAGGAGCAAATAGAAGCCTTAATGGCAAGTGAGGAATTTCGTCAATTAATTTTATGGGAATTGGCAGACAAAGATGGGATAGCTACCCCAATTACGGTTAAGCGTGAAATGTATTCTAAAAACATACTAGAGCAAAGCAAAACCATCCTTGATAATTGCGGAATAAATTTCAACTTTATTTTATCCATCATACTTGGTGGTTTGTATTATGTAACCATTCATAAAGATAAATATCCATTCTGTGAAGTTGACCTTACTCAAAAAAAGCATAAGGATGAATTAATCAGAACACTTGACTGGTTAGTTGATTTGTTGTTTGAAACAAATAAGCAGGTTAGTGAGATTGAGAAGATAGCGTTAAAGCTTCACGAGAAGGGAATGAGCAAAGAAGAAATAATTGAGATTACAAATGTGGAAGCTGAGCAATTGGATATCATACTTAAATAATTATGCAACAAAGACAAAAATAAGGGAGCATTACGCTCCCTTTTTGGGATATTCAAAAACATATTAGTGCGAATATGCATATCTTTATATGTTCTAATCATCTATAATTCAGTACATTTCAGTTGTTTCACACTATATATTCGCGAATAAAGTTTGTATATTTGTTTTATTATATTACTTTAGTATTGCATTTAAGATAACTTTGGCCAAGATATAAATGCCCCGAAAGCCGAAAAGGGTCGATACTGTAATGAGTAGGCTATTTATTAATATATTATCATAACTAGTGGGCGATTAAAGTTAAAAAACGATCTTTGGAATTCTTTATTAGTCGTACTTGTAGCGATTTTTGATAGCGTGATGATTTAAATTGAATTATGGATATTTTGCATTGAAACAAGCAATTATCCATGAACCAAGGCAAATATATCTTCGCTCAACTTACAGATTTTTTACCCAGCCCCGTCTTTGACAGGATTGTTGAGAAACATAAGGGAAAGAAGCACGTAAGAACTTTTACCTGTTGGAATCAAATGCTCTGCATAGTATTTGGACAATTAACTTCAAGGGACAGCATGAGAGATTTTCTTCTCAGCCTTGAGGCGCTTACGAAATGCAATTACAAAAATATAAAAGAATTTAAAATATACGCTTGATAATCAGGTATGTTTCAAATATTACTAATGACATTTAATCTTAATTTATTTAATCTTAAACAAATATGAAGACATTATCACTTTTAGGTTTATTATTTATTTTATTAATATCATGCGACAAGGATTCGAGTGAAATACATACAGATGACTTGAATCTATCAAAAGAATATTATACATACGAGGATAGATTACAGTTAAAATTCTCTGATATCTTTTCTAAAGCTATTAAGGATAGTAAGGAATTACGTAATTTGATTAAAAATGAGTCTCTTAAACAATTTGATAATGACCATGATGTTCTATATCAACTTGTAAAGGATAGCAAAGTTGAAGGAGTCAGTCTCTCAGAATATTTAAGTAAATATTCCGATGAAAAAAATATCATTGCAGAAATTGAAAGTAAGTTGCCACTCTTGACAATTTTAGTACCTGAATTACCAGATTTTAATGCTGGATCCTGGGACATTGATTCTGAAGTGCCAAAAATTGCAGTATTAAAGTCAAACGGAATTGTTTTGATGGAAAATTTAGAAGACACTTTTTCAGAATACCCTAGTTATGCAATACCTACATTTCCTACTCTTGTTATCAAGAAAAATGAAAGAGTAAAAGTCTCAGATTCTGGATTGTTGAAATCAAGCGGTAATAACGGAGTGTCTTTTGATTTCATTGACCAATGTTTTAATCCGCAGAATAATGAAAATATTTTAAAGTCCTCAGGATTAGATGAATCTTTTTTTGACCCTGCAATTATCAATGCATACAATCTAGGTATGGAATGGCATCGAGATCATATATACTATGGTCTTACGAATACAACTTTAAAAGGTGAATTCCGACCTAATTATTCTGAATATCTTACTAACTTTATTTTAGAAGGTGATTATTCTAGTTGGTTTGACAAAATTTCAGATCAAGCGGGAGATCCTAAACAGAATGATAACTTGTCAATAGATCAAATTAGCTCAAAAGAAAAATGCTTACAATATTTTTGGACAGATGGGGCTTTTGAGTTTCAAGTACGTGTTCTGATAAACTCTAAAAATGGGATGGGTTCAACATTAACTAAATATTTTTCTGCTAAACCCAATGAATTAATTGAAGTAACAGAATGGGAAACACGATATATTGGATACCCATTTAAACACAATATTTATTTGCCAAAAAAAGTTATCAATAAATATTATAACCCAAATTTAGAATTATTAGCATGGGATTTAGAGAATTATGGTATGGCTTGGAAGTTTTCAATATATGAGATAGATTCATCTCAAGAACTTACAGAAACTGCCGAGATTTCTTCTGTTTATGCAATGAATTTTAATTTAGAGAGTACTGTTAAGAAAAAAGTAGGTTTAAAATTTGGAGGATCAAATACCGAAACACATAAATCATCTTGTGTGATAAAAACAAAATTAGAATCTGATGATTTAGGCGAGGCCATTTTATCATTTAATGAACCTATTATTATAAGTAAAGAGTCATCAACTAATCATTATAATACAAGAGAGATTACCACGGGATGGTGCTCTTTTTCAATTATTCCAAGGAAAGTTTATTAGTCATTTCTTTACACAAATTTATTGCTAAATAAAGGACATCTATATCATTGTATTAATATAATGATATAGATGTTAGCTACTTATGGTTAATTATTGAATAGTTATTCTGTGTTATTTACTAAATAAATTTAAATGAAGGTTTTTGTATATTCAATCGTCAAAGTATTAATGATATTTGTTTATGTTGCCATTTTTATGTCATGTAAACAGGAAGATCAGGTGAAAGATGTTGTTCAGGATGAAATTTCAATTTATGATAAAAATGGAAATCCTATTGCCTATTCCTGTTTCAACGTTGATTTTGGTCATGTGATTTATCTTTGGAATGGCAAACCCACATCCTATTATGATACTGACAGTGAGTCTGAAATAATTGGTTTTAATGGTAGTTTTTTAGGCTGGAGAGAGTCAGGAATATATTACGATCTTGAGGGGAATAGAATTGGTTTTGAAAAAGGAACCCTAGACATTGTAACAATGAAAGAACCAATTAAATCATTAAAAGAAATATTGCCAATAAAAGCCTCCCAAGAATTAAAGCCTAGCACTCCAAGGTTTAGTACTGATTGGTCTTCAGAAGAATTACAAGTTTTTTTTCTAAAGGGACGAAATTAACAGAAACTATAATTGCTACTTGTAACTCATTTTATTGTAATAAACATTTTGCTTGTCCGCAACATATCATAAGCCTGTAATCCCCACATTAATGAGGCAATCAAAGAGCCCCTCTCCAAAGTATCTGCGATTTATCTTGCAAACAAATTCGTTGAGACACAACTGTAAGTACTTCCCTTTTATTTTGTGAATATTAAATAGTTAATCCTTAACAACAACAAAAGTCATTAATTATCAACAATAAATGTGAATAATTAATGACTTTTGGACATTCTTAATTGCAAGGTTATTAGTAAATTAGGGGAAAACCTTGCAGAAATAATGAAAGGAAAACTACCTAATCAGAATCAGAGAAATTTGTTCCGTCCCATTTTAAAGGATATAATCAATCCTAAGCATGAACTGGCAATATTATCAGGTCGTATCAACTGGCAGGATTTCGAAGACAGCTTTAGTCCGCTTTATTCACATACTGGCCAGCCGGGCACTCCCATTCGCACGATGGTTGGCTTATTATTATTGAAAAGGATGTACAATTTAGGAGATGAAACAGTCATGGAGCAATGGGTTCAAAATCCCTATTTTCAATACTTTTGTGGAGAAGCTGAGTTTCAGTGGATGCCTCCGTGTGATCCATCAGATATGGTACATTTTAGAAATCGCATTGGCGAACAAGGCGCTGAAAAAATACTTGAAATTTCCATTGACACCAGAAGGGATGAGATTAAAACTACCAATGATGTATTGGTCGATACCACTGCGCAAGAGAAAAACATTACCTACCCCACAGACAGCAAGCTGCTGATAAAAGTGATTAAGAGCTGTAATAAAATAGCTAAACAAGAAGGCATTGAACAAAGGCAAACCTATCAGCGAACCATGAAAAAACTCTTATTAAAGCAGCGCTTTGCACATCATCCCAAACGAAAGAAAGAGGCCAAAGCGGCATTGCGTAAGTTAAGAACTATAACCGGAAGACTAGTTCGAGAACTAGAACGCAAACTTGACCAGGAAACTTTTGCGCGATATGAACAGGTGTTAAAGAATTGCTTATGTGTTGTCGAGCAAAAGAAAAGCGACAGCAATAAAATTTATAGTTTACACGAACCCGATACAGCCTGTATTGCAAAAGGAAAAGCTCATAAGAAATTTGAATTTGGTTCAAAGGTATCTTTTGCAGTTGTCCCTAAAGTAAATATCATAGTCGGCATTAAAAATTTCAATGGTAATCCTAATGATACATCAACCTTAGAGCCAGCACTGGAAAATGTTGAAAAGGTGAGCAAGATTAAATTCAAAAATGCTATCGTTGACAGAGGTTACAAAGGAAAGAAAAAAGTACGCGACACAATAATCGTTACCCCTAAGCCTCCATCCTCCAGACAGCCTTATAGCAAAAACACAATGCGAAAGAAATGTAGGTCAAGAGCAGCAGTTGAACCGGTTATCGGACATACAAAACACAGGTGCCGTATGATTAAAAACTACTTAAAAGGCAATGTTGGTAACACAATTAATGCAAATTTGGCTGCAGCAGGGTTTAATTTCAAAGGATTACTTCGTAAAATCAAAGAAGAAGTTCTTTGGCTAAAAATACTACTGGAAATATACTTCAAAACTTATTGTATATCTCCAGTAACTTTTAGTTCGTAAGGAATAACTAAATAACAGAGGTTAGTGTGTAACAAACCACACATAGCGCATAGCCCATACAGGATTAAATCGCTTTAAACCTAGCTGTCGCTGAATTTCTTTACTGGAAAATCCTTTCTTTGTAACTATACGTAGAAACAATGTCTTATACAAAATCATGAAAGACAAGTTCGAACCCTGCATGATTGTTCCACTCCGTAATGAGGTTCAATTCCTACAGCTCTTACATTCATAGCTCCACCGACTTTTTATCCAATAATGGTCTGTATACCTACATTTATTACAAACTCCCAATCTTGTCTCGTTATTATTCTTTAAAATATTCTCTACAAGTATTTTCGCTTGAAAAGTGACCTGTAAAACTAAAAATATTCATTGGCATGTTTTTGAAATGCACTCAATGTTAGCATAATTTAATATTAAGTGTATTTAGATAAGCAATTAAACATTTTCCTATTTATCAATTAAAACGACATCTATGATCCCATTTTTAATGATTATGGAATTTTTATTTCCTTTCATCAAAAAACAACCAATTCTAACCACTTCCACTTTATTCTAACCAAACACCACCAATCCCCCACCATAAGCCTACTATATGTTTGTTTCCATTATGGAAGCAAGCACAAAGAAAATATTAGGCACATTAGCAGTTGCAGCAGCCGTTGGAGGTGGTTTCTACCTTATTAAAAAAGGCAAAAAGCTTCTTGCCGGGGCAAAAATGAATTTTGCTCTTTTAGGATTCCGCATCCACAAGATGAACTTACAGGAAGTGCAGTTTGCCGTAAAGCTTCGTTGCTACAATCCCACCAAAGCACCCATCACATTAGCCGTTAACCAGGTTGTTGCAAATTACAAAGGTTCGGCAGTCGCTTACTCTACCCCCGATATTAAAGGACTTACCATTGGTGCAGGCAAAACGCAAGAGCCTGAAATCGTTTTTCAAGTGCCATACCTGAACCTTATGGGTAAAGGTCTTACTCTTTCCGTGCTTTCCAATACTCAGCAGCTTAAAGCTGACATGACTTTCACCATGACCATTAGCGTTAATGGCGAAACTCTAACTACCACGCAATCATTATCAGAGGACGAAAATATGAACGGATTAGCATTGGGCGAATTGGGCATTGTATCCGGCCCACGAAACACCCAAAACGGTAAACGTTTCAACCACCTTATAAAAAAGGCAAACGGACAGGACACATTTATAAAAAACGGCAACGTAATTGAAACCGTTGAAAGTTGTATTGATATTATCGG
>JBNKRV010000175.1:0-35749 GCA_050296935.1 Marinilabiliaceae bacterium
CAGCGATGCAAAGTTGGTGGTGCTTGCCATGGTAATAAATATTGAAGGATTTATAAAATACTCCTCGATACTTGAAGGCAATATGGCAGATTCCAATACTCTCGAAGGGATGATTAATAATCTTCGCATCAAAACCTCAGCATCATCAAAAAGAGCATTGGTGGTTATAGATGCCGGGATAGCTACAGATGATAATCTGAAAATGATTGCCTCAAAAGGGTATGATTATTTGTGCGTAAAGCCGGGTAAACCTAACTAAATACAGCATTGATGCTCAGGCAAAGAAAGTATCGGTCTACGACAATAAAAACCGTAAGATTGAATTGTGCCGTGTAAAGTCAGAGAAAAACAATGACTATTACCTTAAAGTAGAAAGCCGGTCCAAAAAGCTAAAAGAGTGTGCGATGAATGAGCAGTTTCAGGCTAGGTTCGAAGAAGGGCTTCAAAAGATCAGAGAGAGCCTGACAAAAAAAGGCGGTGTAAAAAGGTTGGACAAGGTTCATGAACGTATTGGCAGATTAAAACAGAAATACCCATCGATACAACGGTATTATACTATTGAAGTAACGCCTTTAACCAACGATGAAAGCACAAAGCAGGGAAATACAAAAAAGCATCCTGCTGCACACTCCATAAAATGGACCATAAAAGAGAATATGGAAATAAATGCTCGCAGTGGAGTGTACTTTCTTCGAACTTCGCTGGAAAACCACGATGAAGAAATTTTGTGGGATTTTTATAATGCGATACGAGAAATTGAAGCTTCATTTCGCGTGCTGAAAACCGACCTTGATCTGCGTCCAATTTATCACAAGAATGACTCCAGTACAATGGCACACCTGCATCTGGGGCTATTGGCATATTGGGTGGTAAACACTATTCGGTTTCAACTAAAAAGCAAAGGGATAAATTACGGTTGGAAAGAGATTGTGCGAATAATGAACACACAAAAGGCGGTTACAACAATTGCACAAAACGTACATGATCAAACCATTACAATAAGGCGCTGCTCTGAACCAAACGAAAAAGTAAAACAATTGTACGATGCTCTAAGATTCAAGTACGCACCTTTCACCAGAAAAAATCTGTAGTACACAAAATGGAATTCAAAAAATCGTTATCTACTGAAAAACAAGAATCTCCACCTATTTAGCTGCAATGTGGGTTAAAGTAATAATGGGTATCGAACCCATTATTACTTTGCCAAGGAAAGAATACCTTCTAGCTCCGTATTGCCCGATGAAAAGGGGCGTAAAAACATAAGTTGTTGAAAATGAATAAAAAACTATCTAGTAAATTTGGATTACAACATAGAAGGTTAATACATAATACGGGTTTAACAGCAGCAAACATTCTTTTTAACCACGAGGATTATGAAGGTATTCACAGGTTACTTTTCATTCGAAAAGCGGAGCATTGACTGTAGAAATAATAGATGAAGAATTGGCTTTAGCTTTTCCGATGAATACTTTTCGTAAAGTAGATGAATTGCCTCTTTTCAAAAAATGAATTTAAAAGATGATGCAACTGAAATCTATAAATTTAACCGAATAGAAATATAGCGCTAATATCTTTGGGATATCGGATAAAACTCTGGAGTAAACGCCTGAGAATAACAAAGCTTTCTGCAAGGCAACTTAGTAAAAAAGGAGGGAATACCAATTAAAACAATAAATGCGCCGGTATAATGCCGAGCTAAATTCAAGCTACTTCAGGAACGAAGTGAACCAGAAGTAGCTTGAATTTGAATCGGTATAAATTGAAATGTAGCATCAAAGGTTCAAGAGTGTTAATCAGCGAATATTGCAATACTTTTTTAAGAGAATATTATCTTATAGGATGACAATATCCTCTGCATTTCACATTAAACCATCATACTATCTGATACTTTTAATCCCTGCTTTTTCTATTGGGGTCAAGTCAATTGTTAATCCTATCCGAATCCCTAATTTAGAAAGTGAAATTTTATCTACACCAGTCATACTTCCATTAAATGTGTTCAGATCAGGAAACATTTCAGAATCTCCTGAAGCATTGCTGATATTACCTCCTGCCATATAATAAGCAGATACAAATGCATTCAGCCTTTTTTGCACATATAACTCTACTCCTGCTTCAAAAGTCCAACCTATGGATGATTTTACTTCAATTTCAGGTACATCTCCATTAAACTCTCTGGTATCAAATCCATACTCTGGCACATCTGAATCTACATTAAGATTGTATTCAGGATAAAACCCAGAAGTTTCAAGCGATCCGGATGTGAACTTACCTTTCATTGTTCCCGGAATAATAAAAACCGGACCTGTTGTACCAAAAAACAAAAGATCGTTTGATAACCATTTTTGATATCTAAACAATAATGGTATTTCCATAACCATTATAGTATGTTCTTCTTCAATACCATTAAACTTAGCTTTCAGAGTGTAATCCCATCCATCTTTATCAGTCCGGTCATCAAACAGACTATCATTTCTTAAATTAGCATCAGCTCCATACCTGGCCATACAGAAACCCACACCCAAAGCCATATCCTGATTAACAAAATAAAAAGCATTTACTCCCAGATTATAACTGGCCTTTCCTTTTATGGTTCCGTATTCTGACGAATAATTAACAGACTGCCTTCCATAACCAAACGACGGTTGAATTTTAAATTGAGCATTCACTGAAAGCACTGTTATAGTAAATAATGCTACTAGTAATATTTTAGTATATAATGGTTTCACAATTCGATTTTTAAATATCATTTGAAAGGAGGATTTACAGCTATTTTACAATTATCTTTTTTACAACTTGAATAGCACCCTCTATTTTTAGAATATAAATACCCGGTTCTTCAATGAAAAGTTGGTTTATTTCTGTCAGGTTGTCTACTTGCTTCATTAATTTCCCTGTTATGGAATAAACTTTTAAGGTAGATGTATGGATATCTTCAACGTTTGCGCTTTGTATCTCAACATTAAAAGAGGCATTTTTTAATGCTGGTGATGGATAAACTGACATTCCGGCAACAGGTGCTGATTTGTTAATACTATTACTGGTTAATTCATCTCCATTTATGGTTGTCACCACGCAATAATACACCCCCGTTAATCCACTTTCCGAATAATAGTATTGTTTTTCGGCACCGTTGATTTGGCTTCCATTCTGATACCATTGGTATCCAACAAACTGTTTGTCACTATTATCAATCAATAGCATATTTTCGCCTTTGGCTATAGCCTTTACATTTAAATTGATAGTTAAACCGACAGATACCGGTGTTGCTTTTTCAAAATTACTGTCTTCTCCGCCTTCTTCCGCAGTAATAGTCACAACACCATAGGACTTAATAGTTAGAGTATTTCCTGAAACAGAAGCAATTTCTTCATTTGAACTGGTAAATATTAAAGGTAATCCGGAATTTGAAGAAGCAGAAAGCACAATTTGCTCCACTTCGCCATAGGTAACCGGAGAATCTAAACTAAAATTAATAACATTAGAAGCTTTTGTAATTTCAAATACTCCTGATGTAAATGAAATATTATAATTTGACGACACCTGCAATGATCCTTGGCTGATTGTATATTCACCAACATCTTCACCAACATCTCTCGAAAGTTCTCCTGTAAAATTATCTCCTGCCACCAAACTTCCGGAAATGGTATAAGTTAATACGGGGTCATCTGTGTTATAGGGTTTTGTTTTATTATCAGCTTGAATTACAATATCAACAGGATTAATACTTGCTATTGATGACGGTTGAATTAATAAGTAATTATTTCTATCAGCTCCACTGATATCAAAACCATTAAAACTTACATTTTGATTTACACCAGCATCCGGACTTTCAAATGAAGCTGCTGCAGCACTTGAAACCAATGTAACATCATCACCACTTATTTTCCCTACTAAATTTGGATTACCTGTATAAGTTGCTGATGAAGATCCATCATAAACCTTATCCTGAGCCACAATACCATCAATCGATAATTCCTTTTGAATAATTGCTGCGGTTACTGATGAAGGTTGATTTAATGTATAGTTATCAGCATCCGATCCCATTAGAAAGTACCCTGAAAATACTACCAATTTACTTGCTCCTGCATTTTCATCTTCAAACTGAACCGATGTTGTTGTGGTATTTAATGTAACATCATCACTATTTAAAATCCCGTTTACTACAGGTGTTCCGACTTTAACTGCATTGGTGTTTCCATCATATACTTTATCTTCAACGGTAATACCTTCAACAAACACAACCAAAGAAGTGATGTCTGCCATTGAATTTACAGGCTGAGAAAGTGTATAATTACCAGCATCTGCACCTGTAATTGTAAAGCCTGAAAAAGTAACATTTTTATTAATATTTACTTTTTTATTATCAAAAACAGCTAACCCTAACGATGCATCAATTGCCACATCATCACCAGATACAACCCCAACCGGAACTGGTGTACCCTGGTAAGTTGCATCTGCATTACCATCATAAACCTTATCATTTGCCGTTAAAGCTGATGTTGTTATGGCTTTGGGTGTAACTGACGCAGTAGCGCTTAATTGAGAAAGTGTATAATTACCGGCATCTGCACCCGTTAATGTAAATCCTGAAAATACGATATCTTTATCTGTACCTACATTTTTATCGACAAAGGAAGCCGAAATATCCCCAACGTTTAAAACAACATCATCGCTACCTACAACTCCTTCTAATACGGCAGTTCCTGAGAACGATACTGATGTATTTCCATCATATATCTTATCATCAGCTGTCAATCCTGATAAGCTCAATTCTTTGGGTGTGATTATAACCGAAATGCTGTCATACATTTCAACATAATTGCTCAGATCATCAGGCGTAAATACAACTCTATATTTCGTCCGTCCTCCTGTGAATGGTGGCACTGTTGATGCGTCAGTAAAGGAAAATACCCCTGAAATAACAGATCCATCCCGTTTATCTGTTGCACTGCCTCCAACAATAGCAACTTCACCTAAAGTAAGTCCATATTCAACAGTTGGATCATCAGGCAGCACTAAATTTATAAAAGCAGGTTCGTACGCACCAATATCAACATTACGATTAAACAACCGCAATTCATTGGATAAGTCAGTAAAATGATCTATTATATCAAAATTATCACCATCGCCATTCAAATCTTTATTTACTAAAGAATGCGCCTCTTCAAAAGCAACATTATCACCCTTTTCGATTAATGAAGATGACATATCAATATTCCAATCTGCAACAGCCAATTCAGCTTCTTTAGAAATATCTCCACCTGATAAGCCCACAAATGTTGTTGGTGACACAAACATAGCATACATAACACCATCGATACTACCTGTATTATTTTCGGATATACTGATATTATTGTTTATGCCTAAATCTTCATTCTGCAATGCACAATTTCTCACTTCCCCTCCGGATGTTCTTAATTGTTGAGAGGTACCTGCAGATTGATTCCTCCAGAAAACAGTATTAAAAAAAGTTGTTCCTGCATCTCCATAAGCACCTCCCCCTATAGAATTAGTACCCGTAACTTTATTTCTGGTTACAACTCCATTTGTAAAATATGCAGACAAACCATAGAATCCACCTGCATAAGCATTAGATTCATTATTAAACACCAGCGTGTTTATATATGTGCTGGATATACCATAAATTCCACCTCCATAACCTTGTATTCCTGATGCCTTGCAATTATTAACACTGCAATCGATCACATTAGAAGATGAATTATACATTCCTCCTCCCCATCCTTTCGAACCGCCACCTGCATCACTGGTACAAGATGAAATCTGACAAGAGTCAATAACACTGCCTTCTGAATATAACCCACCACCAATAGCAATTCCATTGGAAACAGACGTTAAATTACAATTACTTATTTTTGATTTCTGAAAACGGGAATTAATAAGTACAATTCCACTTCCATACACAGAGCTTCCTCCTACTAAACAACCATCAATGAAGCAACCTGCAACTTCTGAATTATGTGCAAAAACACCTCCTCCATAACTAACTTCTGCTGATTGACTTTCGCAATTCTGAACCTTGCAATTACGAACAACCCCTCCTAATGAAATAATACCTGAAGCATACACCACATTACTATTATAAGGAGTATTGGACTGTAAATCCGAATATCCATTCTCAACTGTAAATCCATCTAACAAGGTACTGACTTCAACTCCATCAGGAATGACAATAATATGTTGTGTGTTATTAGTTTTATCTCCGTCCTGTTGTATTTCACCACTCAACACGCTTGAACCAGCAAATTCCCATGGCTCAATGATTCCATTTCCATTAGAATCTGACATGGATCTATCCTGAATAGTTATTTCTGACGCATCAAATCCGCCATAAAGTTTCACCCCGGACTTTAAGTTAATGGATACTGAACGATCAGTGCCATCAGCATAGTAGACACCTTCCTTTACCCAAATCTCGTCTCCCGAAGACGATGCATTTATAGCT
Source organism: Marinilabiliaceae bacterium (assembly GCA_050296935.1). Taxonomy (GTDB): domain Bacteria; phylum Bacteroidota; class Bacteroidia; order Bacteroidales; family Marinilabiliaceae; genus Saccharicrinis. The sequence continues at coordinate 6,467 of JBNKRV010000175.1, forward strand.
GTTTGAATATCAGTAAAGGCTTCTACCCAGGACAAACCTGTTGTGCCATCACCATTTGTGGCAACATAATACCTTGTTGAAAAAGCGTTCTGTGAAGAAAAGAATATCAGTAGTAGAATAACAACTTTAAAAAGCTTCGTTAATTTCATTAGATCCAAATATTGATAACAATTGAATAATCTTCCCTGTAATTAATTATAGTAACTGAATAAAAAAATATCTCAGAAAAGATTTGCTCCTATTTGATACGCAAAAAAATACGAACGGTTTCATAATTTTTCATTGTACACATTCTACTCATTTGTTTTCATCTGAGAAAAAGCATTTATAATGCCTCCAGTGTTTTTTGAAATAGATATCACACCAAAACAAAACAAGGTTGAAAGAATAAATCTCCCAACCTTGTTTCATCTCTTTACAATTGCAGATCTTATTTAACCAAAGTCATTTCATCTATCAATCTGTGGGCACCAGCAAACTTATCAATCACAAACAACACATATCTAATATCCACATTTATACATTTTTGAAGCGAAGGTTCAAAAGCAATATCTCCACTCATAGCTTCCCAGTTTCCATCAAAAGCCAATCCGAACAATTCACCATTTGCATTAATCACAGGACTACCGGAATTTCCACCCGTAATATCGTTGTCTGTTGTAAAGCAAACATGCAAAGTTCCATCTTTATCAGCATATTGCCCGTAATCTTCCTCCTTATATAACTCTTTTAGTTTTGCGGGTACCTGAAACTCAAAATTATCAGGATCTTCTTTTTCCATTATCCCGGTAAGTGTAGTATAATATTTATAAACAACTCCGTCTTTAGGTTCATAATTCCCTACCTTACCATAACTCAAACGCATCGAAAAATTTGCATCCGGATAAAAAACCTTATCTGATTGCATAGCCATTAAACCTTCTAAAAACAAGCGATTATTTTTTTCTTCAGCCCCTTTATAGTTAGCCAGGTTTAGTGTTAATTCACGATATATATCCATTGTTGATTCTGCAGCAATAAATACAGGATCTTTTTTCAGCGTTTTTAATTTTGGTTCACTTAAAAAGGCCTCTAATTTTTCTCTATCAGCAAATATTGATTTACTAAAAACAAAATCGGCATACTTATTAAAATCACCTTTAAATTTCCTCTCTACTATATTAAAAAATGAAGGATGGAAATCAATTCCAATTTTATCCTTATATAATTTTAACAATACGGCAAACGTTTCATGATCAACCTCTACATTGTAATCTTTAAAAAAATCATCTAATGATTCTCTGATATCAGCAGCCGCTGATGTGATTGACTGCTCATTTCTATTTTCAAGTTCTCCTTCCAGGTAAAATGCTTTTGTACCAAGAGTAATGATTTCTGTTCCACGAAGTAAACACTCTATTATATATTTCTGTGCTTTTAAGGTTTCTGCACGATCTGCATATAGTTTTTCCAGATTCTCTAATACATCACCATATTTTTCTTTAAGCTCCGGAGAAGATGCAACCCATTGCGTAAATTTACTCTCAAGCTCTTGCTTCTTTTCAATAACATCCAGATTTTTAATCCCCCGATTCATTCCAATACTGTTTTTCCAGTAATTAGAACTTCTGCTGTATTTTGATGCGTATTGAATATTTATTTTTTCATCTGCCAACATGTATTTGCGCCAAATCTTTTGTTTAGCCTCACGCGGAACAATTCTGGAATCATTTACAATATCCATTCGTTCCTTAATACCCCAGGAAGTCAAATATCTACTTGTGCTTCCAGGAAATCCTATGGTCATAGCAAAATCTCCATTTTCAACCCCTTTTAATGATACTGGTAAATGGTGCTTTGGTTTTAATGGCACATTTTCAGTTGAATACGATGCTGGTTTGCCTTCTTTATCAGCATAAACTCTAAACATACTAAAATCACCAGTATGTCGAGGCCACATCCAATTGTCGGTTTCATGTCCGAACTTACCTATAGAAGTTGGAGGAGCTCCAACAAATCGAACATCATTATATTTTTCATAAACCACTAAAAAATATTGATTGTTTTCCATCAGGTTCTGAACCTTAATTATATAATCGTTATCCTTAGAGGCCCTGGCTGTAATTTCTTTAATATTTTCTGCTATTATTTCATCTCTTTTTTTCTCATTGGTTTTATCATCAATACCTTCTAAAACCTGAGTTGTTACATCATCCATGCTTTTTAAAAATGTAACAAACAGACCTTTGACCGGAATTTCTTCTTCAAACGACTGAGCCCAGAAACCATCTTTTAAATAATTATGCTCTATTGAACTAAGCTCCTGAATACTGGAATAACCACAGTGATGATTTGTCAATATCAATCCCTCTTCTGATATAATTTCTCCCGTACAATATCCACCAAAAATAACAACAGCATCTTTTAAGCTTGAATTGTTAACACTGTAAATGTCATCTGCAGATAGTTTTAAGCCCATATCCTGCATCTGATTTATATTTAGCTTCGAAATTAAAGGTAGAAGCCACATACCTTCATCAGCTTTTAGATGACCAGAAAAGCCAACTACAAAAACCAAGAATAGAATTGCTAATTTCTTCATTATATAATTTTTTGTTATTATTCCGACACGATAATCACCTGAAACGTAGCCATGATTCCTCCTGAAAATGAGTATACATCATCAAACCGTCGACGAAAATAAACTGATTTTCAGTTAAAAACTATGACAATTATTAACCTTTAATTCTAAATAGTGTTCGTCAATAAAGCCCAACTACTGCGTTGTTGCTCACAATCCAAATTCTCATATACGCTGGCATACTGTGGTTTGAATTTTTCACACGCCTTGCATTTAATCTTTATAGTCCAAACATCCGACTTTATGGACCGACACTAAATAAGATTCAAAATCAGAACCAATCCCGAGGAGAAAAACTAAATATTAAGTTTTAATTGAGTATCCAATAATTTAAATGATTGCCGATGCAGTGGAGTAGCTCCTAATTTTTCTATTGCTGCACGATGCTTTTTAGTAGGATACCCCTTATTCTTTTCCCAATCATAACCAGGAAACTTTTGAGCCATCTCTTCCATTAATTCATCACGATGTGTTTTCGCTAAAATACTAGCTGCGGCAATGGACATAAATTTTGCATCTCCTTTTACAATACAAGTATGAGGAATTTCTCTGTGTGGTTTAAACCGATTTCCATCAATCAGCAGATGTTCAGGTTCAATACTAAGTTTATCCACGGCTCTTTGCATTCCAACGATTGAAGCATTTAATACATTAATTTCATCAACTTCTGTATTATCAATAACAGATACTCCCCAGGCAAGTGCCTCTTTTTCGATAATTGGTCGAAGTATTTTCCGTTTTTTTTCCGATAATTGTTTGGAATCATTTAACAATGAATGATAAAATCCATCCGGTAAAATCACAGCAGCAGCAACAACAGGTCCTGCCAAACATCCTCTTCCAGCCTCGTCACACCCAGCTTCAACAACTCCTTTATTTAAATATTCCTGCAACGTTATATTCATACTACTTTTCGTTATAAATTAATTCCAGCAAAGTTTACCCAACAGCCTTAAGTGCATTTTTATCTATTTGATCCACGTTGTCATGTGCGTATGCCAAAAACTACCGAATCCATTATCTGGCGATGGATCATACTGAATAATATCTATGCATGGAATATTACTAAATGGATTAACATAGAAATGATCATCAGTAATAGCACCCCCTTTACCATAATTAAAGAAAGCTCCATAACCAACACGATATGCCGCTTTCCATACATTTTCAACAATGCGTTCGCAAACGGCAACGACTGTAATTCTCTATAAAAAGTGGTATTATGGGCACCCTCCATATTCAACAGTATTCCATACTGTACGTAATAATTGGGTTTATGGGGATTTTATTCCTACACTGAGATCCCAAAAACCAGGTATCGGACTTATAGTCAATATTCAGATGTTCTGAAAATTCATAATCCCCGAAATCAAAAAAATAAAATCAATACCTACGGGCCAATCTACATTTTGTAGATTACGGATCAATTCAAGTAATACACCAACTCCACTTGCTCCATCATTAGCCTACGATATTGGTTCATTATACATATTGGAATCCTTATCCGGATCTGCAAACGTCCAACTATCCCAATGCGCAAAATGTCTAATAATTTCCTTACTCTTGTTTTGGAAACAGTCACTAACGAAAAACTCACTCCTGAACTTAACTTATCAAAGACTGAGTTTCCCCGCTATCGCTAATTACTTCAATTCCCAGGTTGCGCCCCCGGCTCCATCTTTAATTACAAATCCAAGCTGGTTTAATTCGTTTCGAATTTTATCTGCAGTTCCCCAATCCTTATTCTCTTTCGCATCGGATCTCAATTGCAATAACAACTGCATTACATCATCTAATTTATCTCCCTCATTGGACGATTGAGCGGTTTCGATATTCAACCCTAATATATCACATACGAACAATTGCATCAAATGCTTAAAATGCGCTAAATCTTTTGCTGAAATTTTACCATTACCTGCGATCAAATTATTGATCATCTTAACAGCATCAAACAAATTGGCAATTAAAACAGGACTATTCAGATCATCACTCAGAGCACCATAACACTTCTCCTCAAACTCACTAATATGAACATCTGATTCATTGGAGGCACTAATCTTGTCTAAATTATTCATCGCCTCACTCAATCGGGCGAATCCTTTTTCAGCAGCCTGTAATGCTTCATTCCCAAAATCAAGAGTACTTCTATAGTGGGCTTGCAAAATAAAGAAACGGATTGTCATAGGACTGTAAGCTTTATCAAGTTTATCATGATCTCCGGTAAAAAACTGTTCCAGAGTGATAAAATTACCCAACGATTTACCCATTTTTTGTCCACCAATAGTAATCATGTTGTTGTGCATCCAGTATTTTGCCGGCGCAACACCGTTAGCAACAGTACTTTGAGCAATTTCACATTCGTGATGTGGAAAAAGTAAATCCATGCCACCCCCGTGTATATCAAATTGATCACCTAAGTATTTTTTGCTCATTGCAGAACATTCAAGATGCCATCCCGGAAAACCTAAACTCCATTCTGAAGGCCATCTCATAATATGTTCAGGCGACGCTTTCTTCCATAAAGCAAAATCTAAATTATCCCTCTTCTCACTTTGTCCATCCAAATTTCGGGTATTACTAATTAAATCCTCAATATTCCTACCGGAAAGAATTCCATAAGGAAAATCATCATTATACTTTTTAACATCAAAATAAACAGAACCATTACTTTCATAGGCATAACCTTTGTCAATAATAGTTTTAACAACCTCCTGCTGTTCTATTATATGCCCTGAAGCTCTGGGTTCAATACCCGGACTTTTGACATTCAGCATTTTCATATAATCATGATACCTATCTGTATAAAACTGAACGATCTCCATTGGCTCCACTTCCTCAAGTTTGGCTTTTTTGGCAATCTTATCCTCTCCTTCATCAGCATCATTTTCCAAATGACCTACATCAGTTATATTCCTTACATATCTGACTTTATATCCCCTATTAGATAAAAAACGAGTTAAAAGATCAAAGGTGATAGCTGGTCTTGCATGACCCAAATGAGGATCTCCATACACCGTTGGACCACAAACATATAAACCAACTCTATTGGGTGTTAGGGGTTCAAATTTTTCCTTCTTTCGTGAGAGTGTATTATATAAATAAATATCTTTTATCATCATTTTCTTTGTTAGAGGTTTTAGAATAGTCAAAATTACAAATATATACTGATAATTAACAATTCAATTTCTGCATAATTGTTTTGTTAATCCGAAATTCATACATGAAAAACACCTGATACTACATATTACTTTCATCTACTTCGATAATTTCAATTCTCAAGGAAATTTATAATGCATTCACCTGACTTACACAATCTGAATTAAACCATTTTTGTTGTCAGATACCTTCATTCAATATGAAAAAATACTCGTACAAACAAAGTAGTAAACATGAATACATAAAAACCACACAGCCTAAAATCACATCCATTCATCTTATTGACAGGCCGTTACAATAATGCAAAGAAAATAATTCCTCAATTAAGACATTAACATAATCGCAAATTTATTACATTTAACCGTCAAATCCGGCTGCTTATCAACAAAAACAATACATAGAAAATAAATTACAAACTTTTTTACTTTTTTGAAGTAACATTAGCTAAATCAAAATCTGGAAACAGAGAACCAATCAATAATGAATCAAAATAGAAGTAATAATATATCAACTCACCAACTGGAGTTTGTAAATGATTGGGAATCATGCATTCACAGTCTATTCAATCCCCAAAACCATGCTATTGGGGAGGAGTTTTTTGACACTACCATTCTAAATCTCAATAAATATATTTGTGCAGATTATGTATTAATCACCAGAGTTAATGAGGTTGCAAATTCTTTAGAATCAGTTTCTTTTTGTGATAAAGAGAAATTACTAAATCCCATAAGCTTCGATATTAAAGGAACTATTTGCGAACGAGTTTTAAAACAAAACTGTCCTACATTCATAAACAATGTGCAGGATCAATTAAATGTAAGTGAACATTTTAAGGGAAAAAATATAAAATCATACCTTGCTGTACCACTATATGGCGCAACACGTGAACCTATTGGAATATTAACAGCCTTATTCCGCTATAATGTTAACAATATTAAATTCATTGAGTCTCTGATGTTTATGTTTTCTTCTCGCATTGGATCAGAAATTGACCATCTTGAAAAAGAAAGAGAACTTAAAAGACGGAATCTCGAATTGTTGGTATTTAAAGAAGAACTTATTAAAAAAAATAAAGAGCTTGATCAAATAAACCAGGAATTAAAAGAAACTACTTTAAAGGCTGAAGAAAGTAACATGCTAAAAACCTCTTTTTTAGCTAATTTAAGTCATGAGATAAGAACTCCCATGAACGCCATTATTGGTTTTACGGAATTATTGAAATCAAACAATCTTAGTGACGAGGAAAAGAAAGAATACCTTGACATTGTTCACCAAAACGGGAATCAATTATTAAGAGTAATGGATGCCCTTATTGACATCTCAAAACTTCAGGCCAAAGCCTACACCGAATCCAGAAAGAAAATATCCATCAACAATTTATTTTCTGAACTTTACCCGGAATTTGCCCATGAGATTTCTGTATTACAAAAACCAATTGGATTAAAATTGTATTTTGATGCTGAAGATGGGGATGACATTTTGTGTACTTACAAAGATGCCTTAAAAAAGATAATGGATCACATCGTTGGTAATGCCATTAAGTTCACTCACGAAGGTGAAATAGAAATAGGATACCAGGTTTTTGATAATTATTTTGAATTTTTTGTGAAAGATACAGGTGTTGGTATTCCTGAAGGGCAAGAAGAAAGAATATTTGATTTATTCAGACAGGCAGATATTAACCAAACCCGTGAATTTGAAGGCAATGGCATTGGACTATCAATTGTTAAAAAATATACAGAAGTCATGGGAGGTAGCGTATGGGCTGAACCTACATGCTATAACGGATCGCTCTTCAAATTCAGAGTTCCTCGTTACACAGACTAAAATAAATTCGTATTTATAATTGGCAACTCTAAAAAGCAGCCAATAAAAGCCCGATATCTTTTGATGGAAGTGAAAAGGTTTCTCCTATATAATGATTTGTAAGGATGCCTTTGTAAACATATATTCCGTTACTAAATCCATTATCTTCCTTTATCAAACTGTCAATACTTCCTGCTTCCGCTACGCTAAATAAAATCTGGGTAAAAATATTGCTCAAAGCAATAGTGGCTGTTCTGGCCACATGCGAAGCTACATTAGGAACACAGTAATGAATAACGCCGTGCTTAATAAAAACCGGATGCGCAAAATCAGTACATATGGAAGATTCAAAGCAACCTCCCTGCCCCATGCTTAAATCGATAAGTATAGATCCCGGTTTCATTTGGCGTATCTGGTCTTCAGTAACCATATAATTAAGACCCGATTGTAAGTATCTTAAATTACCTATAACAGCATCAGCTGACTTCAAGGCTTTTGTAAGTACTTTGGGGTAAAGTACTGAAGTAAAAATTCGTTGACCAATACCTTCTTCTAACTCTATGAGGCTTTTAAATGAATTATCAAAAACCTTAACAGTAGCTCCCATACCTAAAGCGGCTCTGGCAGCACTTTCTCCGGCAGTTCCCGCTCCTAAAATCACCACTTCAGAAGGTGATATCCCGGTAATCCCTCCTAATAGTATCCCTTTACCATTATGAGCTTTACTCAGGTACTCACTGGCAATCATTATGGATGCAGCTCCCTCAATCTCACTCATACTTCTAATGATAGGAAAACAGCCATTATTATCTTTAATGAGTTCAAAAGCAAGTGCATTTACTTTTTTACTCATCATCTTTTTTATTAACTCTCGGGATTGCTGATGAAGGTGAATAAGGGAGATTATAGTCTGATTTGAGGATAACAAATCAATTTCATCATCAGTAAATGGTGATACTTTTAATACAATCTCAGCTTTAAATACCTCACTGGAATTCTGCACAATGACAGCACCACATTCAGAAAAATCATTGTCATAATAGTTGGCATCTTCGCCGGCACCTGTTTCGAAAAGCACAGTATGTCCATTATCCACTAATAATTCAACCCCCTGAGGAGTTAAAGCTATTCGATTTTCAAACTTGGATTTTTCTTTAGGAATCCCAATTATGAGACTTTTTTGGGTTTTTTTAATCTCCAACATCTCTTCCTGAGGTAACAGGCCTGTGTTATACAGTGAAAAATTTGATTTATTAATAATCCCAGCCATTTACACCATTTATTCAGATCAACAATAATATGGGAAAGTTAATAAATATTTCTAATAAAATCGATTGAAAAGAAGGTCATCCTAATTAAAATCCTTCATATGTACATCATACCTATATCATTAACAATGATAGTTTATTACAATGCTCCTTTTGTGGTTGGTAATGTATCATTAAAAACATCCTTTTTTATGGCCATTTTAATAGCACGGGCCAAGGCTTTAAAAATACCTTCTATTTTATGATGCTCATTATCTCCTGTAGCCTGAATACGAAGGTTACTTAATGAAGCATCTGAAAAACTCTTAAAGAAATGCATAAACATTTCGGTTGGCATATCCCCAACCATTTCACGATTAAACTCGGTTTTCCAAACTAGCCATGGTCTTCCTCCGAAATCTAAAGCCACCAGAGCCATACAATCATCCATGGGTAAACAATACCCGTATCTTTCAATGCCTCTTTTATCTCCTAAAGCTTCTTTAAATGCCTGACCTAACGCTAAGGCTGTATCTTCAATTGTATGATGTTCATCCACATGTAAATCCCCTTTTACCTTGATTGATAAATCACAACCAGAATGTTTACCGATTTGTTCCAACATATGATCAAAAAAGTGAAGCCCTGTTGATATATCGCACTTTCCATTTCCATCTAAATTCAATCGAATAGCAATATCGGTCTCCGAAGTGGTTCTTACAACCTCCGCTGTCCTTTCAGAAGAAAAAAGAAAATAACATATTTCATCCCAGTCTGTTGTTATAATGCTGCATACCTCTTTCAGATTTTTTGACTGTAATTCATCAACAACCTCCTTTTCTGAAGCAAGAAATATCGCTTTACATCCTAAGTTTTCAGCCAGCTGAACATCAGTTATTCTATCTCCAATAACATAAGAACCTTTCAAATCATAAGGTTTCTCAAGATATTTTGACAGCATGGCTGTACCTGGTTTTCTGCCTGCAGAATTATCTTCAGGAAATGAACGATCGATAAAAATATCATCAAATACAATTCCTTCTCCCTCCAGCGTTTTAAGCATTTTATTATGTGCAGGCCAGAATGTATCTTCAGGGAACGAATCGGTTCCTAATCCATCTTGATTAGTCACCATAGCCAACTCAAAATCAAGCTTTTCTGCTATTTTTTGCAAATTACTAATGGCCTTAGGATAAAACTCCAGTTTCTCCAGACTATCTACCTGAAAGTCTATTAGTGGTTCATTAATAATTGTTCCGTCCCTATCAATGAAGAGTACTCTTTGCATATGATCATTTTTTTTAACTGGTGATTAGTTGTTTAACGTTTTTAAAGCCTCAAATAAAACCTTGTTTTCCTGTTCGGTACCAATGGTAATCCGCAAACACCCTTCACACAATGTTACGGTTGACCTGTCGCGGATTATCACTCCTTTTTCTACTAAATAATTATAAATAGATTTAGGCGAATCTGTTTTAATAAGAAGATAGTTTGCGTCAGAAGGATATATCTTCTTGACAAATGAATGCTTCTTTAGCTCTTCAGCCATCAGATTTTTTTGCTTATTCAGCTCTTCAACCCATTTATGCTTATCCCCTTCATTTTGCAATAGCTCATATGCTTTTTGCTGGGTAAGCACATTGATATTATAAGGATATTTGATGTGATTAAACACATTCACTATTTGCTCAGAAGCAAAGGCCATTCCTAGTCGGATACCCGCCATACCCCAGGCTTTACTGAAGGTTTGCAGTATTATTAAGTTTGGATAATCATGCAGACTATCTAAAAAACTTTTATCCGGAACAAAATCTATATAAGCTTCATCAAGCACAACAATACCTTCAAATCGGGCAATCAGCTTTTGTATATCAGAAGCCTTAAAACTATTTCCAGTAGGATTATTAGGAGAACAAATAAACAATAATTTGGTATGGTCATCAACAACACTCATCAACCCCTCAACATCCAACTCAAAACTGCCGGTAAGTTTTACTTTACGTATTTCAATATTATTAATATCTGCCGCAACCTGATACATACCGTATGTAGGATCAATCGAAACAACATTATCAATACCCGGCTCACAAAAAGCTCTGAATGCTAAATCAATTGGTTCATCACTTCCATTTCCCAGAAAAATATTCCCAACAGAAACATGCTTTATTTCAGCTATCTTCTTTTTTAGTTTACGCTGATATGGATCAGGATAACGATTATAGGGTGCATTAAAAGGATTTTCATTGGCATCCAGAAAAATGGCCTCTTCACCGGAATACTCATCTCTGGCAGATGAATAAGGTTTCAATGATTTTATATTGGGTCTTATTAATTGATCTAACGGTTTCATTTTTATTATAAATGATTGGATACAACTTTGTAACTTCTATCAGGATTTAAGGGAATTCAAACGAATGGTCACTGCATTTTTATGGGCTTCTAACTGCTCTTCAGCGGCCATTATTTCAATAGACGGACCAATACTCAAAAGTCCTTCGGGACTTATTTTCTGGAAGGTTATTTTTTTAACATAACTATCCAGATTAACTCCACTATAGGCCCTGGCATATCCGTGAGTTGGTAATGTATGGTTAGTACCTGATGCATAATCTCCGGCACTTTCCGGCGTATAATTACCAATGAACACAGATCCCGCATTGGTTATTTTATCTGCTACTTCATCATCATCACGCATAGCAATAATCAAATGCTCTGGTGCATAATCATTAGTCATATCAATCATTTCCTGCTTATCTTTAAGCAAGATAATGCGACTATTCTCCAACGCCTTAACAGCAATTTCCTTGCGTGGCAGTACAGCAAGTTGTTTCTCCAGTTCCTCTTTCGTTTCTGTAATAATTCTTTCGCTGTTTGTAACTAAAATAACCTGACTATCAACACCGTGCTCTGCCTGACTCAACAAATCAGAAGCGACAAATGCAGGATTTGCTGAATCATCGGCTAAGACTTCTACCTCAGATGGTCCGGCAGGCATATCAATAGCTACATCCTTTAAACTAACCAATTGTTTAGCTGCAGTTACATAACTATTTCCCGGACCAAATATCTTATCTACTTTTAAAATACTCTGTGTACCATAAGCCATTGCTCCAATAGCCTGTACACCTCCAAGCTTGTATACTTTTCTGATTCCTATTAAAGAAGCGGCATACAAAATAGCAGGATTAATCTTCCCATCTTTTGACGGTGGTGTACAAAGTATAATTTCTTTACAACCCGCTATGATAGCCGGTATTCCAAGCATTAATACAGTAGAAAAAAGAGGCGCAGTTCCTCCTGGAATATACAATCCAACTTTTTCAATAGCTACAGACTTCTGGCGACAGACAACCCCCGGCATCGTTTCTATAACTTTTTCCGGCATCACCTGAGCCGTATGAAAGTTTTCAATATTTAACTTCGCTTTATAAATTGCCTCTTTTAGTGTGGAGGAAATCTGTAAACAAGCCTCATCCATTTCATTTTTTGAAACTAAAAATTCTTCTGAAGCATAACCATCAAACTTTTCAGAATACAACTTAGCTGCGGCATCCCCTTTCGTTTTGATATCATTCAGGATAAGCTGAACCGTAGAAAATAAATTACTTAAATCATTCTCCGGCCGCTCTAGAAGACCCGGCCACTCTTTTTTATCTGGATATTCAAATACCTGCATATTCAATGTATAAACATGATTAGCTTTACACACTAATCATCATGTAATCTTATAATTCTACTATAGTATCATCTTTTCAATCGGGAAAGTCAATATACCTTCAGCACCATTATCCTTCAACTTCCCAATAATCTCCCAAAACTGCTTTTCAGATATAACTGAGTGAATAGAACTCCATCCTTTTTCTGCCAATGGCAAAACTGTAGGGCTTTTCATTCCCGGAAGTATATTAACAATTTCTTCAACCTTATTGTTTGGTGCATTTAATAGAATATACTTATTTGAGTTTGCAGCCATAACAGAGTTAATTCTAAAAAGAAGTTCATCAAGTAAAGCTTTCTTTTCAGCTGACAATCCTTCTGCCTGAACTAACAAGGCTTCTGAATTCATCACAACTTCAACTTCTCGAAGTCTATTAGCCACTAATGTTGAACCAGAACTTACAATATCGAAAATTCCATCTGCTAAACCAATACCCGGAGCAATTTCAACAGAACCAGCAATTTCGTGAATCTCGGCATCGATCTTCATCTTATCGAAATACTTTTTTAAAATGACCGGATAAGAGGTAGCGACTTTTTTATTCTGAAAATACTCTAGTCCGTTATATTCATCTACTTTGGGAATTGCTAAAGAAATTCTGCATTTGCTAAAACCCAGCCTTTTGGTAATTTCTAATTCAAAATCCTTCTCTTCCACTTCATTTTCCCCAACAATACCCAAGTCAGCAACTTTATCAGCAATTGTCTGTGGTATATCATCATCTCTTAAAAACAACACTTCAATTGGGAAACTTGGAGACTGAGCAACTAACTTACCGCTACCAATATTAAATTTGATTCCTGCTTCCTTTAAAAGCTTCATTGAATCATCGTGTAATCTTCCTTTCTTTTGTAATGCAATTCTTAATTTCTCCATTTTGCAATTTCTTTTTATAATTTCAGAATATTTATATTCATTGGTCAAAGACAAAAAAAAGAGGGCTTCACCAATGGTAAGCCCTCCTATATTTTTATATACAACAATACGGCCACCTAAGGTAGATATAAATGATGTCCGTGATGATGCATGAATTTTGTCATTGTTTATTAATTTTCGGCTACAAATGTAAGTCTAATTTTTATAATACCAAACTTACCTGTTAATTTGTTATCAATTTTAGCTTTTAACTAAGATTTTATCAAAAAAAAGCCCCGATTTAAAATTCATTTAAACCAGGGCTCTTTCTATTTTTATACTTAACTATATTTATAGTGAAGATTTAATTAATATGTACTACTATCATATTCTGCATCAGGAACAAAATTCCATACATCATAAAACGATTTACTACTATTTTTCCCGAATGCAACATAAGCCTTATTGTTAACTGTAAAAGCTACAGCTCCACTTCTTGAATCACCTTCAAAGTCAGTTTTTTGACTCCAAATATCTGTAACTGGATCATATTCCCATGTCTCTTTACCTGTACTACCATTAATGCCTGTAGTTACATATGCCTTACCATTTAAAGCAAATGCCACCCCATTGTACCTTGCAAGTGATTGATAATTATCATCAAAACTATTATTAGAATCAGCATTAGTAATAGCATTTAATGTAATCCATTTGTCGTTTTGGACATCATATTTTACAAAATCAAAAACTAAATTATTACCAACACCTCCAAATACATATGCTTCTCCATTAAGAATGAATGCCATAGCATCTCTTCTTCGATCTCTACCTGCTACTATTGCTTTAACTTCCCATTCATCTGATTCAATATTGTAAGCATAAAAATCATTCTTGGCAACTTTTGAATCATAGCCTGCCCCAACATAGCCCTTACCATCAACATAAAAAGCGAATGCTTGATATCTACCACCGCCAGCAAAATCTCTTTTTCGTGTCCAGGTATCAGCTGCCGGATCATATTCATAAAAATCCGAAAGAGCATTCTCTCCATTATAACCCAATCCTACATACCCTTTTGTATCAGAACTAAATGCTATAGCATGATTTCTTGCTGAATCATTTGGCAAACTAGCAATTTGAGTCCAAGTATCTTTATCTGCTTCATATTTCCAAAAATCAGATAATCTCTCATCATTTTCTAAATCGTAGCCGGTTCCAACATAAACAACACCATCTATAGTGAAAGTAACAGCATCTGAACGCGGACTCCCGGGAAAAGCATTTACTGTTTTCCAATCTCCAATAAATACTTCATTATTATTACTGGAACACCCGCCAATAAAAATTCCACTTATTAACAAAACCAATGCATACCATATTGATTTTTTACACATATTCATATTCATAAAATATTACTAAGATTATACAATTATTATTTTCAAATTAAATGACCAAATTTCTCTACTGAACTAGAGATCAACATCCTTCAGTCATATCAATTATTCATGAAACTATCATTCCTATCGAAATTTGCGCTAATATAAAAATATTATCTCAAACCATTAGAGCAAATCCTTTATTATTATAAAATAACTATGGTTTGCAAAAATAATTGTATTGAATTAGTCGTTTTTTTTTGCACCTTTGTCCTTGCTTTTTAAGCTCCTCAAAAAAATAAATAAAAACAAAAGCTAGAAAATTAGAAGATAATGTTTAAATATTTCGAAAAATTAATATGGATATGTTTAATTATATGTTCGTCTTGTGGTGATCAAAATCTAGATGAGATATCCATACCTATGGGAGAAGAATACATAAGCAGCAATGCTAAGATAACATACACAGATACTCTATCTCTGAATTTAAGCACCGTAATAAAAGACTCCTTAATTACGTCTGGCTCCGGGAGGGCACTAGTAGGGCAATATTTTCATCCAGATTTCGGAATCATAAGCTCTGAAGCAGTTTGCAGATTTAAATTACCGAGTTCCATAGCTTTAGAAAAAGACGACATTTATGATTCGATAACCATATGTTTTAATTTAAACGATTATTACATTGGTGACACCACTCAATTATTTAAATTCTCAATAAACCAAATCGAAACAGATTTAATTTCTGATTTTAGGAATAGGATTTTGGATAATGTTCAAAACCTTTATTATAACACATCAGAAATTAAACAAAAAGAAGTTCCTCTACTGGAGTATGCATTTTACCCTCGAATGTCTGGAAAAAAGAAGTTTGAAATAAAAATTAATGATACGTTTGGTCAGGACTTATTCTCGAAATTAGTAAATAAAGATTTTAAGAATCCATCTAGCACCGGGAATAATAACTCTATTGATCAAACACTATTTCATCAATATTTTCAGGGCATAGTAATCAGAGATAGTGACATTGCGAATTCTGCAATTATTGGATTTAATGCTAATCCGGAAGATTTATGTTTTAAACTATACTACAATGGTAAAGTTGAAAGAAATGGGAATGAGCCTCCAGCAATTACAATTAGTATGGGAGATGCTGCTTTTCAATTTAATTCAATTCACTCGGATCGAACTTCAACAGTACTTGAAAATTTAACAAACAGTACAGACGATATTTATGCTTCAATGACAAATGATCGTACTTATATTCAGGGTGGAACAGGTATCATGACAAAAGTAAGAATCCCCAATCTGACCAGAGCTTTTCAGCACACCAATATTAATAAACTGATTAAAGCTGAGCTAATACTAAAACCAATAGATCCTATTAGCAAAATAAATGAATTGCCAAGCAATTTAATTATAAGTACAATAGATAATAATATGGAAACAACCATTACTGATCAAAGGGGAAACCCAATTCCAATGGTTTTAAGAACAAATTCTGAGGATTTTGAAAACAAATATTATTACTCCATTGACATTACTAAAACAATAATCCAAGAATTACTTAAAGTTACTCCTAATGAAGATATGTATTTTCTTATTAAACTCCCCGAAAATATTGAAAGTAATAGTATAACCAGTTTAATTTTTGGTGGAAGCAACTCTACTAAATACAAACCAAAACTTAATCTTTACACATATAATTATTAAGCTCTATATTTATGAATTTCAAGCTACGCATACTATACATAATCATATCTCTAAGTGTATCAATTTCCGGATATTGTCAAGTTACAAATCCTTCAGTATATACCGCATTTGGAATAGGAAAGCTAAACAATTCCGGGTTAATTAAAAACCAAGGAATGGGAGGTACAGGATTAGCACAATCGTCAGATAACTTTATTAACATTCTTAACCCTGCTTCATTGACAGGAATTGACAGCCTAAATATGCTTATTGATATAGGTTTGGGCATAGGCAAAGCAAATTATAAAACAAATGAAGGAAATGGAAACTCAACCTATGGCGGATTATCCAACATTTCATTAGCATTCAGATCATCAAACCATACCTTTACGGGATTTGGTCTGTCTCAATATTCATCAATTGGTTACAACATTATTACTTCTGAAAACATTAACGGCTCTCTGGACAACGTTTCTAAAGAATATAGAGGTGACGGAGGAATTGATCAAGTGTATTTGTCAAATGCAATTCTAATAAATAAAAACCTGTCTCTTGGACTTAAAATATCCTATTTATTTGGTCAGATTAAAAAAACTGAAACTTTTGCATCTCAGGTTATTGGAGGAAAACTAGCTATTGAATATGCTGACTATATTAAGCAATTTAGCTTTGAGCCAGGATTCCAATATCAGTTTAAAGTAAAAGGGAATAAAATACGATTGGGAGCCACCTATTGCCCTGAAATTCAATTTACAACAAACAGAGAAGTAACAACAAGCAGCTCCAGTGGTGCAGGAATCTTTGAAGAACAAAGAGCTGACGATTATAAAGTACCAACTAATGTAGCCGGAGGATTGAGTATTTCAAATAAAATGGGTATGACACTTGCTTTTGATTATAGATATATGAACTGGGCAGATATTACTTATTCGAGCAAGGCTGCAAGTTTAAAAGATAGTCATAGGTTTAGCGGAGGTGCAGAATACCGAAATGCAGAATCAAGAAATGCCAATCCATTTTTATGGCAATTCGGGGGATACGTTGAAGATTCCTATATCCGTGTTGAGGGTCGTTCAATTATTGACGCAGGTGTTAATTTTGGAGTTGGAATACCAATGAAAAATAGCAAATCCTATGTAAATATTGGAATTAACATGGGAAGAAGGGGAGCCACTGACAACTCTGTTATAACTGAAAACTATTATGGCATCAATATAAGTTTATCAATGGTTGAGTATTGGTTTAGGAAAAGACAATTTGAATAACATTCACAGCCTGATTATCTACTACTGATAAATCAAGTTTTATATAAAAAAAGGTGTGTTCGAAAATCACGAACACACCTTTTATATTTTGCGCCTAAATACTTTACAATACCTCATCAATTTTCTCAGCAGGACGTGCCACTACAGCTTTAGGTCCATTTATTACTATTGGTCGTTCTATTAGCTTTGGATTGTTTGCCATGGCATGAATCAACTCTTCATCGGAAAAATCTTTTCCTTTGATTTCTTTCTTATAGAAATCCTCTGTCTTACGAATAAGATCAACAGGCTTCATTTTCAACTTTGTTAGTAATTGCTTGATCTCCTCAGTATTTAATGGAATATCAAGATACTTTACTATCATTGGTGTAATACCCTTTTCTTTCAGATACTCTAATCCTAATCTGCTTTTTGAGCATCTCGGGTTATGCAGAAACATAATCATAGTTCAATCTTTTTATATTATTTACTTCTAATTACTATCGTTTCCTCCAAACTCCATTAAATAGGCCTTTGTGAAACTATCAATATCGCCATCCATAACAGCCTGTACATTTGAAGTTTCCACATTAGTCCGAAGATCTTTAACCATTTTATAAGGCTGAAATACATAGGATCTGATTTGAGAACCCCATTCTATCTTTTTCTTATTGCTCTCGACTTTATTCTGTTCCTCTAACCTTTTTCTTAATTCCAGCTCATAAAGTTGCGATTTTAATAATCGCATGGCATTTTCTTTATTACCTAATTGCGACCTCGACTCTGTATTTTCAATGATAATTCCCGTAGGCGCATGTCTCAATCTAACTCCGGTTTCTACTTTATTAACATTCTGTCCTCCTGCACCTCCAGAGCGAAAAGTTTCCCATGTAATATCAGATGGATTAATATCTATTTCAATGGTATCATCAATAAGTGGAGTCACAAACACCGAGGTAAATGATGTCATCCGTTTATTTGCAGCATTAAAAGGAGACAAGCGCACTAAACGATGAACCCCGTTTTCACTTTTCAGATATCCATAAGCATAGTCCCCTTCAAACTGCAACGTAACTGTTTTAATACCTGCATCATCTCCTGGCTGATAATTAACTTCCTTGATCTTGTATTTGTGCTTTTCGCCCCACCGAATATACATTCTCATCAGCATCTCTGCCCAATCCTGGCTTTCCGTTCCTCCAGCACCAGCGTTGATCTTTAACACTGCACCAAACTTGTCTTCTTCTCTTCGAAGCATATTTCTCAATTCCAGTGCTTCTGTTTTATCCAACGCAACCGCAAAGGCTTCATCAATTTCTTCCTGGCTTGCCTCACCTTCTTTCATGAAGTCAAACAGAACGTTGATATCCTCTATCAAACGCTCAATTTCTTCATAATCATTTACCCATGCTTTAAGCTCTCTAAGCTTTCTCATGTGTATTTCAGCAGCTTTAGCATCGTCCCAGAAATCAGGAGCCTGAGAACGCATCTCTTCTTCTTCTATCTCAATTTTTTTCCGATCAATGTCAAAGATACCTCCTTAACGCCAACTGACGTTCCGCTAAATCCTTTAGCTGTTCAATAGTAGTCATAAAAAATCTGTTTGTTTTTTGGCAAATTTAGTCTTTTTTCGAAATTATTCGAATTATCTCGAACGACTTACTTTGTTAATTGGAATTTTATTGCAATATCTGGAGATATACTTGATGGATTTATAATGTCCTCTTTGGCCTGCTTCATTCCAATCGTGACAGCTTTCCTTCTTCATTCCTAAATTATAATAGGCAAGTCCTCTATTAAACAAAGCATGCGTATCGTCAGGATCTATCGCCAATGCTATATCAAAATCATTAATTGCCTCAAGGTAATTTTCACTTTGAATTTTTAATGTTCCTCTAATTGAGTAAGCGCCAGGAAGCAGCCGGTTAAGACTAATGGCTTTATCCATATCTTCGAGCGCCAGATCATCTTTATTAAAAAACTGTTGCAAAAGCCGACTCCTTTCATAATAACCTTCCGCATTCAATGGAGAGATTTGAATGGCTTTATTAAAACACTTTATTGCTGTATCAACATCACGCTTCAACTTAACCGACAACAATCCAAACTCAATTAATGCGGGAGAAAAACCTTCAAACTCCTGAATACATTTCACATAACTCATGTAAGCTTTTTGTTTTTCACCTTTATCATTCAAGTTCCTGGCTTCAAAATAATATTTAAGAAAATAATCGGGTCTTAATCGATCAACCACCTCATAATCATCCTTCATTCCCAGATAATTCTCATATCCACATCTTGATACTCCTCTTAGTAAATAAGCCTCAACATTAAGAGTATCCATCATTATTTCCTGAGTAAAAATCTTTGCCGCCTGAATCCAATCATGCTTTAAGAAATGAATAATACCCTCACTCATATAAGGCATTAAATTGTTTCTGTTGTTATTTGCAATTGAGTTTCTCCAGTTATTATATGGATGATCAATCCACAATGAATCATTCAAGGTATGAGTACTTAAATAATAATTTATGCCTCCGTTGGATACGTACCCAGCTATCCCTACTAATTCCCCTGAGTTATTAAATACCGGAGACCCCGCGGATTTAAATCCAAAATCCACACTTAACATGACAACACGATCTAAAAAGGGGGCCTGAAAAACATCAGTTATAGAACCCAATGAAACTCCTTGTTCAGTTTCATCAGGATCACTTAATATCAGTACTTCAGCCTGACTTACTTTTGCGTGCTGTGCCGGTATCAGATAATCAAATCCTTTTGCCCTGTGATCAAAGACTTTAAATAATGCAAGGTTTGCCATCTTATGAGTTGACAAAACTCTTTCTATTCTGTACGCTTTCCCATTTCGTAATTTTATGGCAAGTGAGTCAAGTTTAATAAACATTGAAGCAGGTGCAATAGCAAGACCATCCGGACTTATAAAAAATCCGGATGCAGATTTCTCTATTGAGCCATCTTTTCTATACGATTCTATTGAAAACACAGCCTTTTCAAGTTTGTTAATTTTATCCAGAATATTTTGCCCTCTCAAGCCATGACTAATAACCATAGTCATAACAACAATTAATGTAGTTCGAGCAAATCTCATAGGTAGTAAAATTATATCTTGTAAAAAGAATTAATAATCCTCAATACATAAGGTGCGGAGATAAATAGATTATATAATTACATAATTTGAACACTCTCAAAAATACTAAAAAAAGGACTGTAGTAACAGTACTGATTAGACGGGCGAGGCAATATGTTTGACGAATGAACTCAAATTCGGATCTGGTAAAAATATAGAATAAGAAATTATACCCATTTCACTATGAGGTTTGCGTTAATAACTTTAGAGATATTAACCTGAGTTCGATTAAAATTTTTAGCATTCAGATTGACATAAAAGGCTGATATACAAGGCAAATTTTGCAGGGCTAGCTCGCTAGCTCGATAAATTTAACGAAGTAGATCAGCCTTTTATGCAAAGCATGAGAGTTTCCGCTTATAAACAGCGATCTTCTTCCTGAAAATTATTCAAAATAGCCCGCTATTCTTTCATAATTTTCAGTTGAATCTCACTATTTATAGGCGGTCTGAAACATAGTTCTATCAAATACCTGTATAATCATTGATTATATGAGATAAATCCAAAATTTTATGTCGAACTCAGGTTATTAAGTCTATACAAAACACAAATTATTGCGATAAACGAGAGCAGAGCCAGGCTTGCCTGAGCTATGCCAAGAGAAGCAATACTCATGAAATAAATGGAGACATAGCCTTTGTTACGTCGTTCTTTTGTAACTCAGAATAACGCTAATATCATTGGGATATTGGCATTACACTGCCAGCGAGTATTTATTGAACACATACCTATAGAATATGAGTCCGGCAAAATCATAAAAATAAGACAGTCTATAGATAAGACTGCCTCATAGTATTTGTTGAAGGGTAATACCGGATAAAATTCAAAATGCTATTTCCAGTTCACTTCGTTCCAGAAGTAACTTGAATTCAGCCCGGCATTATACCGTCGCATTTATTGTTTTAATTGGTATAAAATGTGTGATCAATACAATTTATTGCAATTCTTTGCTTTACTAAACGTAAGATATTAGAAATGAAATAGCAATAGCATCATTACATAAAAAAACCGACAGTGGAATAATCCATGCCGGTTTCTGTATATTAATAACTTATTTTATCTCATTAAGAATGAGAATTTATGTCTGTTTTTTAAAGCAATACCTGTTCCTCTGGCAACTGCATGTAATGGGTTTTCAGCAATATGAAAAGGAATATTGATTTTGTCTGTCAACCTTTTATCCAATCCTCTAAGCAAAGCACCCCCACCTGCAAGGTAAATACCGTTATTTACTATGTCGGCATATAATTCAGGAGGCGTTTGTTCCAGGGCGCTTAAGATAGCTGTTTCTATTTTTGAGATAGACTTTTCTAAACAATGTGAAATTTCCTGGTAAGATACCGGAACTTCAATGGGCAATGCCGTCATTTGATTTGGCCCTTGAACGATAAAATCGGTCGGCGGCGTTTCTAATTCCGGCAATGCAGAACCTACATGTATCTTAATCTCTTCGGCCGTACGCTCACCTACTTTAATATTGTGCTGACGACGCATATACTCCATAATATCAGCCGTCAAATCATCACCGGCAATACGGATTGACTTATTGGTAACAATTCCACCTAAAGAGATCACTGCAATTTCTGTTGTACCCCCACCTATATCTACAACCATATTACCCTGAGGTGCTTCTACATCTAATCCAATACCCAAGGCTGCAGCCATTGGTTCGTATATCATATATACTTCACGACCACCGGCATGCTCAGCGGAATCTCGTACCGCTCTTATTTCAACTTCTGTACTTCCTGATGGGATACAAATAACCATAGTAAGAGAAGGTGTAAATAATCTTGAGTTGGTGTTAATCATCTTAATCATACCCCTGATCATTTGTTCAGCAGCATTAAAGTCAGCGATTACACCATCACGTAAAGGACGTATAGTATAAATATTATCATGCGTTTTCCCGTGCATTTGACGTGCTTTTTCACCAATAGCCATAAGCTTATCGGTTCTTCTGTCAAGTGCAACAATTGACGGCTCATCTACCACAATTTTATCATTGTGAATAATAATGGTATTTGCCGTTCCCAGGTCAATAGCTATATCCTGAGATAAGAAAGAGAATAATCCCATGTGGTTTGGTTTTTAATGTTTGAAATGTCTAATTCCTGTTAGTACCATTTTCATTCCATTCTGGTTACAATAATCTACCGAATCCTGATCTTTTATAGAACCTCCAGGCTGTATCACTGCATTTACACCTTCGTTTTTAGCAATCTCTACACAATCAGGAAATGGGAAAAAAGCATCACTGGCCATAACAGCTCCTTCAAGCTCAAAATTAAACGCTTTTGCTTTTAAAATAGCTTGATTTAATGCATCCACTCTTGATGTTTGACCTACACCACTAGCTACAAGTTGCTTATTTTTTGCCAAAACAATGGCATTTGATTTTGTATGCTTAACCAGTTTATTGGCAAATAATAAATCAGCTACTTCCGAATCATCCGGAGATAAAGTTGTAACAACCTTTAAATCTTCAGGAGTTTCCGTTTTAAGGTCTTTTTCCTGCGATAACACGCCATTAAGTAATGTTCTGTTGATTACTTCAGGCATATCACAATCCTTATGAATAAGAATGATTCTATTCTTTTTTGACTTTAATATCTCAAGAGCATCATCATGATATGAAGGTGCAATAATAACTTCAAAAAAGATTTTATTAATTTCTTCAGCTGTAGCCTTATCTATTGGTTGGTTTGAAACTAAAATACCTCCAAATGCAGAAATTGGATCACCTGCCAAAGCATCTTTCCAGGCTTCTGTAAGATTATTTCTTGATGCTAATCCACAAGCATTATTATGCTTCAATATCGCAAATGTGGTTTCATCAAACTCATTAATCAAATTAATAGCAGCATCAATATCTAACAAGTTATTGTACGAAATCTCTTTACCATGAATCTGGTCAAACACCTCGCTTAGGTTACCATAAAATTTACCTTTCTGATGAGGGTTTTCTCCATATCGCAGGCTTTTTGTGGTATCATGACTTATACGAAGTGCACTTCCGTTATTATCGTCAAAATAATTATATATGGCACTATCATAATGTGAAGAAACAGCAAACGCAGCTTTAGCAAAAGCTTTTCTTTCCTCGGTAGTGGTAACTCCGTCAAACTCTACTAATATTTTTTGAATATCAGCATATTGCGCCTGAGAAGGAACAATTACAACATCTTTAAAGTTTTTGGCAGCTGCTCGAATTAAAGAAATACCACCGATATCAATTTTCTCAATAATATCCTGTTCCGGAGCACCTGATGCAACAGTAGCTTCAAATGGATATAAATCAACAATTACCAAATCAAATTCCGGAATTTCAAATTCATCCAGCTGTTCGATATCAGAATCGTTTTCTCTTCTGGCCAAAATGCCACCAAACACTTTTGGATGAAGGGTTTTAACTCTTCCCCCAAGGATCGATGGATATCCCGTAATATCTTCAACAGCAGTAACCTTAACCCCCAGGTCTTCGATAAAAACCTTTGTGCCACCAGTACTGTATAATTGAACATCCAGCTTATCAAGTGTTTTAATGATTTCGTCCAATCCATCTTTATGGAATACCGAAATAAGAGCTGATTTAATTTTTTTTGAGCTACTCATTTTATACTAATTATGCAATATTGAAATTTAACGATTGTACCTAATTATTCGCAATTTAAAGAAATAACCTTTAGTTTTATACATAGAGGGTTACAAAAATGTATGCGAAGTTGGCTGGCTTGCCGCAAAATTAAGAAAATAAGCACATTTAACAAGGTTGGAACAAATTAAATTCATAGTTTTATCATCGATTCGATTATCCTTTTTCAAAAATACAAGTACTATTTTACATTATCTTTTCGTAATTACAGATAAATGATTATAATTTTTAAGTTTTTAAAAGAGAGTTTTTTATTTGCTGTTAATGCATTAAAATCAAATAAACTAAGAACAATACTTACTTTAAGTGGTGTTACTATTGGAATATTCTCAATAATCACCGTATTTACGCTTATTGATTTTCTTGAAAAAAAGATCAGAGACAGTATTCAATCGCTTGGAGACAATGTGGTGTATGTACAAAAATGGCCCTGGACACAACCTGAAGGAGAAGCAGAATATCCATGGTGGAAATATCTGAATCGACCTGTTCCCTCATTAAACGAACAAAAAGTTATTGAAAAAAAGTCGCAATTATGCGAATCATCAACGTTTGCCATAGCCTCCAGAAAAAAAGTAATATTTGAAGATAACTCTTACAATGATGTTCAGGTATTCGGAGTTTCCCGAAACTTTGATAAAAACTGGAATTTCGAAATCTCGCAAGGACGATATTTTTCAACTTTTGAAGCGAAAAAGGGTACAAATGTAGTATTACTTGGGAATGATGTGGCGCAAGAATTATTTCAGGGGAAAGATCCTGTTGGGAAGCGCATTAAATTAATGGGTAATAAACTAACGGTAATAGGTGTAATACTAAAACAAGGAGAGGATATGTTTGGCAATAGTTTAGATAAAAATATTATTATTCCTATTAACTATGCCAAGGGTTTATTCGATATCCGAAGTGAAAGCGTTGATCCGTTTATTATTGCCAAAGCTAAGGCGGGAATTCCTCTGGATGATTTAGTAAGCGAACTGGAAGGTATTTTAAGGGCAGAAAGAAGCATTAAACCAACGGAAGAAAACACCTTTGCTCTTAATAGAATAAGTATTGTTCAGAAACAATTTGATGGTTTATTCGGGGTTATTGATCTGGCTGGATGGCTTATTGGTGGATTCTCTATTTTAGTGGGTGGTTTTGGCATTGCCAATATCATGTTTGTTTCGGTAAAAGAACGAACCAGAATCATAGGTATACAAAAAGCCCTTGGAGCAAAAAGAAAATTTATTTTATGGCAGTTTTTATTTGAAGGTGTATTCTTAAGTTTAATCGGCGGATCTGTAGGGCTGCTCATCATCTTCACACTTACTATAATACTAAATGGCACAATGGATTTAGGCATCCACCTGACATTCTGGAATATATTCCGAGGTGTTGCTATTTCTGTGGTTCTTGGTGTTGTTTCTGGATTTATCCCTTCAAATACTGCCAGCAAATTAGATCCGGTGGTGGCTATCAATAACTAAACTAAATATTAACCAATCAGCAAGGTTGGTGCTTTAATTAATCCGTGTTAAAACAAAATTAGCCACTGCATCTTTAAATAATAAAGACACCAATGGCTAATTCTGATTAATCATATATTTATGATTTGAACCCGCAGCATTCAACTAACACGGATTAGATTGACAAAATCTCCGTCAATTCAACTAATGCAGGATTCAATTTCTTCTTATTCTTTAGTGCCTGATTAAAAGGAATATGTACAACTTCCTTATTCACCAATCCTACCATAATACTTTTCTGATCATCCATTAAAGCCTCAACTGCGGAAACTCCTAAGCGACTGGCCGTAACTCTATCAAAAGCAGACGGCGTACCTCCACGTTGAATATGACCTAAAATAGTAACCCTTGTATCGTAACCAGGATAATCCTTAGAAACCTTTTCAGCTACCTGAATTGCTCCTCCACTAATTTTCTCTCCCTCTGCAACTAAAACAATACTACTACTCTTATCTTTATTCATCCCTTTTTCAAGGAAAGTATGCAATTGTTTAAAATCTGTATCAATTTCCGGCACTAATATAGCTTCTGCTCCGGATGCGATTCCACTTCGAAGTGCTAAAAATCCGGCATCACGCCCCATTACTTCAATAAAAAATAACCTACTATGCGCACTGGCCGTATCTCTGATTTTATCCACTGCTTCTACCACAGTGTTTAAAGCCGTATCATAACCTATGGTATAATCAGTTCCGTACAAATCATTATCAATTGTTCCGGGAACCCCAACGATTGGAATATTATATTCCTGACCAAAAATTCTGGCTCCTGTAAAAGTACCGTCTCCACCAATCACAACCAAAGCATCTACTCCATGCTTTTTTAAATTTTCATAAGCCTTCTTTCTTCCTTCCGAAGTGCGGAACCCTTCACTTCGGGCTGACTTAAGGATAGTACCACCCTGATGTATGATATTACTTACTGATCTGGATGTCATATTTTCAATTCTATCCAGAATCATCCCATGGTACCCTTGCTTAATACCCACCACCTTCAGCTCGTTGTAAATAGCGGCTCTAACAACTGCCCTTATGGCAGCATTCATTCCTGGTGCATCACCTCCTGATGTTAATACACCAATCTTTTTAAGTTGTCCCATAAAATTTATTTGTCTCTTGTTATTAATTCAATTTCCTCTGCAATTTTTTGCATTAACCAAGGCGGTGTGGATGTGGCTCCGCAGATACCAATTGAATTGGGTATTGGATCAAACCAATTACTTTCCAACTGTTCTGTCCTGCTCAAAAAAAAGGAACGGCTATTTATTTCTTTACACTTTTTAAAAAGCATTTGAGCATTACTACTTTTTTCACCTCCCACAAAAACAATTACATCATGTTTTCGGGCGAAGTTCATAATTCGTGGAATTCTGTTAGCTACTTGTCTGCATATTGTATCAAATGACTTGAATTCAATGCCTTCCTGAATATTTTCAGTAAGATAGGTGGCGATCTTACCAAATTCATCAATACTCTTGGTGGTTTGCGCATACAAATGCGTTGGTTTGCTCAAGTCAATACCGGATACCTCATCCATCGATTCAATAATAAAAGCTTCATTATTGGTTTGCCCCATTAACCCTATTACTTCGGCATGTCCTTTTTTACCATAGATGACTAATTGTCCTTTTCGTTGTTTTAAATACTCCCACGATTTTTTAATTCGTTTCTGTAGTTTTAAAACCACCGGACATGTAGCATCTATAATAGTCAAATTCTTTTCTTCAGCCTTTTTATAGGTTTCTGGAGGTTCACCATGGGCACGTATAAAAATTTTATTACTTTCTAATTTATTCAGGTCATCCCGGTTAACAGAAACCATCCCTTTTCTTTGAAGTCGCTCCATTTCCATATTATTATGGACAATATCGCCAAGACAATGAAGAATTCTGTTTTGTTTAAGTTCTATTTCTGCCGCTTCAACCGCCTTTACAACTCCAAAACAAAATCCTGATGATGGATCAATTTCTATTTTAACAGATGACACTTTTAATTTTCTATTTTAAATGCAACGACAGGATCAATACAAATGAAAAATGATAGATTTTCACATCGCATATTTTATTCAGGCTTCAATCAAACCTCTTTTATTTAATTCCGCTATTATAAAATCCAGCTGTTCTTCTTTATTCATATTTCCATTATCCAACACAATGGCATCCTCAGCTTTCTTCAACGGACTCTCGGTTCTGGTTTCATCAATATGATCTCTCTTTTTCACATTTTCCAAAACCTCTTCAAAGCTTACTGTTTCATTCTTTTCCTGATACTCTTTATATCTTCTTTGCGCTCGAATTTCAGGCGAAGCTGTCATAAACAATTTTAAACCGGCTTGAGGAAATACTACAGTCCCTATGTCTCTGCCATCCATCACAATACTTTCTGTTTCTCCCATTTTCTGTTGCAGTTCAACCATCCTCTTTCTCACAAAGGCAATGGCACTTACTATGCTCACATAGTCACTAACTTCGGGGCTCCTGATTTCCTTTTCAACAGATACTCCATTCAAAAATGTTTCATTCAGTTTTTTTGATGCATCAAATTTAAAGGTGATGGCAATATCACTTAAGGCCTTCTTTAAACTTTCTTCATCTATTGAATCTCCCTTTATTATTTTATTCCTCAATGCATATAAAGTCACGCAACGATACATTGCTCCTGAATCTATAAATATAATATTCAACAATTTAGCTAAATCTTTAGCCACGGTGCTTTTACCGCATGAAGAATACCCATCAATGGCAATAACAAGCTTTTCGCCTTCTTTTTTAATCATTATAACAATTTTGAGCCCGTAAAAATACTACGATTGTTTGACTTATAAAGGGGTTGCCTGAATTAATTTATGAATAAAAAAGTTGCCATATATTAAAAAGCAGATATCTAAACCGGATTTTACCTGAAATTCAAATGAAAGAGATTTATTTCCTGAGTATCAAAAACTCAACTATTAAACCTGTAATATGCGGTTAGGGTACATACAAAAGTTTTTTTCATTTGATTCAACAATCAAATAACAATTGCATAAGCCTTAATTTCAATAATTTAATAACCTGAGTTCGATTAAAATTAGCGAGCTCAAAATTCAGTAAATGATTGATTTACAATATAAATTCTTGAGACATAGCGAGCTATGGTGATAAAATTTAGAGCCGTAAATCGATTATTTACTGAAAAGCTATGAATGTCACTTATAAATACCGATTTTCTGCGTCATATTTGCTTACCATAGCCCGCTATGCTTTCGCAAACATTCCTT
>JBNKRV010000176.1:0-1585 GCA_050296935.1 Marinilabiliaceae bacterium
TAACTGATGTTTCCCAAGTGTGTTAAAACATTGTAAATCAAACAAAAAGAAGCATGATTAATTTTATTAATCCACTAATATTCAGTATTTTAGTGGTGCGATATCAATAAAAAACCATGCTTCATGAGTAAAAGTACAAAAGTTTTTTCGGAGACAAACAGCTTTTTCACCTCAAGTGAAAAAGGAATTAATAGAATACTGGAATTATATCAGTCATTGCATCTGAATAGGTTGAATCTGGGAGTTGATAATATGCCTCAATGTACTTTCCAAAAAGGTGATTTATTGCTGGCTTTGTTGTTGTTTCCACTATACTCACTCTCGAACGTATACCGGTACACCAAACATCCTTTATCACGCAGCATAGAAGCTAGTAAGAATACTTTTTATAGGCTAAAAAATGATAGCAATATCAATTGGAGAAGCCTCTTATCCAAATGTAATATCAAATTGCTAAAGCGGACCACAAGCACAAGCGCAACAAATAAGGAGTTTAACAAATGTTTAATAATAGACGATACTGATTTTGAAAAATCAACCTATAAAACAGAGCATATTGGTAAGATATGGTCACATGTGAAAAATTGTAGGTTCTGGGGATATAAAGCATTATTTCTTGGCTATTGGGACGGCAAAAGTTTCTTCTCATTAGATTTTAGCCTACACAAAGAAAAAGGCAAAAACGAGAAAACTCCATTTGGACTGATGGCTAAACAAAGAAAAGCTCAATATTCAAAAAAAAGAGAAAAAGATTCATGCGGTTATTTGCGCGAACAAGAATTGATTGATGATAAAATATCTACAGCTATATCTATGATTAAAAGAGCTGTCAAACAAAAGTTTGAAGTACACTATGTACTTATGGATAGTTGGTTTTTCTGTGAATCCATATTGAAAGCCGTTTTGTCATTAAATAAAGGAATACATATAGTTGGTATGGTAAAAATGGCAAAAGCAAAATATAGCTTCAATGGCGAATTGTATACAGCTAAAGAGCTTACCCAATTAGTAAAGCGCAGAAAAAAGGTAAAGAAAGAAAAAGCATTAAACCTATTTTGTGCCGAGGTTATTGTTGAGTACAAATCAATACCACTAAAGCTATTTTTCTGCAAAACAAGTAAGCATGGCAAGTGGCACCTGTTGGCGACTACCAATACTAAGCTGGGCATACTGAGTGCTTATGAAATATATAGTATCAGGTGGAGCATAGAAGTTTTCTTTAAAGAATCAAAACAATACTTTTCATTGGGCAAATCACAATCCCAAGACTTTGATGCGCAAATAGCTGATGTATCACTAGCTATGATTGAATACAATGTATTTAGTTTGGCAAAGAGGTTCGATGCATATGAAACAATGGGCGGTTTATTTGAAAAGGTATGCGATAATACTACAGAACTTACTATATCCATGAGAATATGGGGATTTATTCTGGAACTATTACATATGATTGCTGAGATTATCGATAGTGATTTTAATGAACTAATTACCAATCTGATAAAAAATAAGCCTGAGGACAATAAAATCTTCAGGCTAATAGAAATGCAGCTTTCAAATGCAGCTTAAATAACATGGGAAACATCAG
>JBNKRV010000177.1:0-9327 GCA_050296935.1 Marinilabiliaceae bacterium
ATGGCTCAAATCGCTTATAAATATTGAGTTTCAAGGAATGTTTGCGAAAGCATAGCGGGCTATGGTAAGCAAATATGACGCAGAAAATCGGTATTTATAAGTGACATTCATAGCTTTTCAGTAAATCAATCATTTACTGAAATTTGAGCTTACTAATTTTAATCGAACTCAGCTCGCTAATTTTAATCGAACTCAGATTAACATATCCTATATTTATCGTATCGAATTTAAAAAGAAAATATTCAAATTCTGTACCAGTTTTGTAGTACCCTACACATAAACATTTTTAATACACATGCTATACCTTTGCGCAGGTTTTCATACAACAATTGAATTCAACTTACCAAACTTTTAATTAATGAGGATTTTAAAGATCCTGAATCATTCCCACAAAACATGTAAGACAAAAACAAACATATTATACTGTATTTCAACCAATTGATATCATAAAATCCGTTAAATAAAAAAGATTAAAAACGATATACTATTAAAAAATCTGCATAACCGGAGTTAATAATAGCATCACACACGGTTATGTTTGAAAATTACATTAACGATCAAGGTTTCGCAACAATTATACCCACATGAAAAACATCAAGATATTAAACAAGTTACTTATTGCCGGATTAACTATTGGAATACTTTCCAGTGGTATTATTGGATTTTTCTCCATACATAAATCAGGCAAAGCGTTGGAAAACGAAAATATAAAAAAACTAGAAGCTTTGTCAAATCAGAGAAAAGCCGACATTGAAAATTTCTACAAAAATATTAAATCTGATATTGAAGCATATTCACATGTAAACGACATAAAGGTATTAGTAGATGAGCTTACTGAATATCATAATAAAATTAAGGCTCAGGACACTTTTAACGTTAAAACTGAGAAGTATCAGGAAATATATGACAAGTACTATCCAATGTTTAAACGCTACATGGACATTAAAGGATATTATGATATTTTTATTATTTGCGAAAAGCATGGACATGTAATGTTCACCATCGAAAAAGAGAGCGATTGGGGGCAGAACCTATCATCAGGAAGCCTAAAGAACAGTGGCCTGGCAAAAGTGTGGCAAAAAGTAGTTGAAACAAAAAAAACAGCAATAGTTGACCTTGAAAAATATGCACCTAGTAATAACGCTCCTGCTCAATTTATTGCAACTCCCATATTTAATGAAACCGGTGATGAAATAATCTCCGTTTTTGCCATTCAAATTCCCCATGAATTAATTAATAAAATCATGACAAATCGTATTGGAATGGGAGATTCAGGCGAATCATATTTAGTAGGAAGCGACTACTTCATGCGTTCCAATTCAAGATATAAAGAAAACTCCATATTGAATACGAAAGTACAATCAGCAACAATGATGAAAGCTTTTGAAGGGAAATCGGGTATAGAAATTGTTAAAGATTACCGGGGCGAAAATGTAATTAGTGCCTATGATAAAATCGATATTGATGGATTGGATTGGATTATTCTTACTGAGATTGATGAGGCAGAAGCTATTCTGGCATCCACTGCACTACAAAATGATATATTTGTAATAATACTGATAATAATCATTTGTATTATTGCCGCAACATGGTTTGTAGCCAATGGTTTAGCAAAACCTATTGTTAAAGCGGCAGAATTTGCTGATTCAATAGCCAGAGGGGATTTAACACAATCGCTGATTGTTAGTAAAAAAGATGAAATAGGCAGAATGGCCAATGCCTTAACCACAATGTCAGAGAAACTAAAAGATATTATAGCCCAGATTACCCAGGGTGCCAATAATATTGCAACTGCAAGTCAGCAAATCAGCAGTACTTCACAACAAATGAGTCAAGGAGCTAATGAACAAGCAGCTTCTGTAGAAGAAGTTTCTTCAACAATGGAACAGATGGCTGCCAATATTCAACAAAACATGGATAACGCACGGGCAACTAATAAAGTGGCAACTCAATCATTATCCGACATTAATGATGTGATGGAAAAATCAATAAACGCCGCCAATTCCAATAAATCCATTAGCCAGAAAATTAATATTATAAATGACATCGCTTCTCAAACCAACATATTAGCACTTAATGCAGCAATAGAAGCGAAAAATGCAGGTCAACACGGAAAAGGTTTTACTGTAGTGGCTGCCGAAGTTCGAAAACTTGCTGAAACAAGTAAAATTTCAGCCGAAGAAATTATTTCTCTGGTTAAAGAAAGTGTTGTTGCTAATGAACAATCGGAAGTGCAATTGGCAAAAACAATTCCTAATATTAATAAAACGACCAATCTAGTGCAGGAAATTACATCAGCCGGTATTGAACAAAGTAGTGGAGCAAACCAAATAAACAATGCCATTCAACAATTAAACCATGTAACACAACAAAATGCAGCAGCCAGTGAAGAATTAGCTACAAGTGCCGAAGAAATGAGTGGACAAGCTGAACAATTAAAAGTTATGATTAGTTATTTTAAAATATAAAACAGGAAATAATTAAAAACCTTAAATCTGCAATCTGTTTTTAACCAGGAGTTATCGAATGACATTTCCTGCACAATTTAACAGAGTGTTGTAGTATTTATTGTCACATCTTTCCTTAACAACCTTGTCAAGTCCATTGTTGGGTTGTCGAAAAACTGGCAACCCGATTTTATAAAAAACGCAGGATTTTATTTTTGAAGAATAACGATCTGTTTTGATAAAACAATACCTAAGGACGACCAAAGATGGCGGGCCATTGAAGGTTGGAATAGAAATATTTGTGAATCAAAGATCACCGAAATTCGGCATAAATGATCTTGAACCCATTTCTATGCTAATGGAGGTTGTTGCAATTGCTTTTGCACGGGTCTACCTCACAGACAAAGAATAAGCATCAGAATTTAAAACCAATTATGACTAAAAAACATAGAAAGGAGCAAATAGTTTATTAAAACACGAATAGATCAGAATTACCTGGTGTTCATCTATAAAGTCCAACTACTGCGTTGTTGCTTAAAATCCAGATCCTCATATACGCTGGTATACTGTGGCTGGAATTTTTCACACGCCTTGTAATTAAACTTTATACTCCAAACACCTGACCTTATGGACAAATGCCAACTATACCATTAATAATCAACCAAATAACAATAACATCAGGAAATGTGTCAAAATTTTGTCATGTACTTAGATCAATCATAAACAAAATAGTATTGTAGCAAAAAAACTTTGAGCTGTACTAGTTTTGTACCACCCCATATTAATATATTTCAATGAAAAACAATGTAAATTTGGAGAGTGTCAAAAATTAATTGATACGTTTATTAAAATTTAGCAAGGTAAAATCTGCGTAAATTTTACAGGATAGAGTAAAATGCACGATTCAAATAATAAACCCATAACAAATGAGTATTGAAAACTTCAGTTGTCATAGGGTTTAAAAGATCAAATATACTTACATAGGTATTTGTTTTCCAATCAGAAGGCATTTTCATCCCATCACTACGCTCCATTTGTTTGTTTGTGGTTTATGTTGGAGTATTAATGTATGTTTGAAGATGCCTTTATTTATAATTTGATGATTTAAATGAAAAGCAACAACAATATGTCTATGCTACTAAACAGGCCTCTTTTGTTAACACATTTATGTGCAATAGTGCAAATCAATAAATAATAGATAACAGTAATAAATTCACATTATAAATTTATGAATATTATTTATGTATTCTAAAATCATTTCCAATCTTTTTTTTGCATTTTATCATCCATTCAAACACATCAGTAGAATCAAATCATTAATTAACAAGGCAACCTTACCTGGCACATTAATTTTCCTTTGTTTATCAAACCTTTATGGAGTAAATAAACCTACCGAACAAACTTTACTTAACAAAGTTATATCGG
Source organism: Marinilabiliaceae bacterium (assembly GCA_050296935.1). GTDB lineage: Bacteria > Bacteroidota > Bacteroidia > Bacteroidales > Marinilabiliaceae > Saccharicrinis. Next base: position 3,873 of record JBNKRV010000177.1, read on the forward strand.
CAGATAAAAAGGATAAACCTGAACTTTTTATTGAATTAGCAGAATTGCTATTTAAGGAAGACATAGAAAAATCCCTGGACTATTCAAAAGAAGCTCTGAAGTATGGAAAAAAAATCAATAATAATAAAATACAGATTGAAGCCTATCATTTGATGGGAAAAATATTCAAAACAAAAGAAAAATACAGGAATGCTATCCGGTGTTTTGAAAATGAATTATCAATCCGTAATCAAACCAAATATACGAAAGATAATGACCAATTGTACTTAATACTGGCACAATTGAACTCATTAAGTAACCATGAACTCAAGGCGATTAAGTATTATAAAAAGTGCCTTGAAATCGAGAAAGAAAATCATAATGACTCACTAATTATACATTATTGCGAAATCCTTTTTCGCATCAATCATAAGCATCACAGATATAATGATGCAATTGAATATTTTGGAGTATTCTTAAATTACAGAGATTCCCTGGAGAAGCATAAAGCGGTAAAAGAGGTTAAGAGGCAATATGTAGCTCAAGTTGAAAAAAAAGATAAGGAAATTGATACTCTAATTCAGGTAAGACAGAATCAGGGAAACCAGATCGAAGAACTAACCGGAGTAATTAAAATAAAAGAAATTGAGATCGTAAGGAAAAATCTTGAAAAGAAATTGCTAATTACTATTATTGGTGCAGCTATATTAATACTCGTTGTTCTTTACATATATTATTACACTAAAAAAAAGGCAAACCAGCTACTTATGAAAAGTAATTCTGAAATTGAATCACAAAAGATTATTATAGAAGAAAAGAACAATCAAATTACAGATAGTATATACTATGCTCAGAAAATTCAAAAGGCACTTTTGCCCTCTGAAAACAAAATTAAACAATTACTACCGGAATCATTTGTATTATATAAACCGAAAGATATCGTAAGTGGTGATTTTTACTGGATAGAACAAATTAATAACGACAGGATAATCGTTACTGTTTCCGATTGTACAGGCCATGGTGTACCCGGAGGATTCTTAACCATGCTTGGGATTGAGAAACTGAATATCATTATCAACCAACATCATTCTGATATGCCATCTCCCTCAACATTGTTAAATAAATTAGACATGGAGATGAAAGCAACCCTAATGAATTCCGGGAATCAAGAAACATCTCATGACGGAATGGACATAGCCATTTGTGATTTTGACATGAAGAGTAATAATATTACTTTTTCAGGAGCAAACAGACCCTTATGGGTAATAAAACCGGATGGTAATCTAATAGAACTTAAGCCTGCTAAACGCGGTATCGGTCAGCAATATGAAAACCATTTCAAATTTTTCGACCATTCATTAATTGTTAATCAAGGAGACATGCTATATTTATTTTCCGATGGATACGAATCTCAGTTTGGAGGAAGTAGAAATCGTAAAATCATGAAAAAAAATCTAAAAAAATTACTAACCTCGATTCATATGAAACCTCCACTATATCAAAAAGAGCTTTTACATGCTTTTTTTAATGCATGGAAAAAGGAGGAGGAACAGATAGACGATGTACTAATAATGGGTATAAGAATTACGTGAAAATATATTTATCTTTTTATTAAAGATAAATTGAATGCCTTTAAATATACCCATTTCAGGCATTGCTTTACATTGTATAAATATATTTTTAAAGTAGTTATCCCTTCCATGGGAAAAAATAATTATAGTAATTACTGTAATTCAGGTCCTTCTTTATTTTTTATAACCCTATTTCCTAAGCTATATATTCTGAATAGTTTTATCAAATTCGACTTAGCCTGAATAATTAGCTTCGCTGATCTTTGATTCACAAATATTTCTATCCCCACCCTCAACAGCCCGCCATCTTTGGTCGTCCTGAAATTTTATTTTATCAAAACAGATCACTATTCCTCAAAAAAAATCCTGCACTTGCCCAAACCTGACAGACATATGAAGGTCTCATAACGAAAATTCACGAATTAATCAGGCTAGTATTCATCATCAATTAAGAAAACCCCGGTAATTTCATCTGCACTTATATTCAGAAATTCCAATGCGATTCATCCCTTTTCTAAATATGATTAAACCTGATTCAACAGCACAATGATTTTCCATAGAACTTTTTTCGTAAAAATATCTTATGTTAAAATTCATTAGTGTCCGGTATAAACTACTTAACCTTAGTATAATCTTTATTTCTAACGGATTATAAGGTATCTTTCAGATATCAGGATAGCATTTCCGCCTTCATGAAAAAGCGTTAAAAAAATCAGTAAACAAAACGTTAAGAAAGAAAAGCTGTTTGAACGCAGTGAGTTCTTTTCTTTTAGTGAAGTGCACTGATTTTTAGGTTTTTCATGAAGGCGGCGGCTCTTTTTGTTTACTTTTTCGAGCTGTAGCGAAAAAGTAAAGCCTGTCTGGCTCGAAGACAAAGGTTAACAAATAATTAAAAATATTTACCGGACAATAGTGATTTTAAATAGTTATCCATTGAATAACTGTTATAAACCGAATCACTGATTTTTTACATTACTTTTGTACCGGAGGATGAGCGAATGTAAATTTTAATGATTCTAAATTTCCGACATCAATATCAACAAATAATTAAAATACAGGATTTTGCAGATGGGTACTTTTCTTTTTGATAAAATAATATTCGGACCGGTAAATAGTCGCAGACTCGGAGTTTCACTTGGTGTTAATCTATTACCAACCAACAAAAAAATATGCACTTACGATTGTATATATTGTGAATGCGGATTTAACAACGAAACAACGGGAGTTAAAACTCAAATGCCAAAGAAAGAAGAGGTATTAAAGAGACTGGAAGCTACTTTATCAGACATGCAGCATAAAGATATAGCACCTAACGTGATCACTTTTGCAGGTAATGGAGAACCCACTATTCATCCTCAATTCGAATCTATTATTGATGGAACAATTCTGCTAAGAGATCAATATTTTCCTGATGCAAGAATTGCCGTTTTATCCAATGCAACTTTACTTCATAAAAAATCAATAGTTGACACCTTAAAAAAAGTTGATGATAACATTCTGAAACTTGACTCTGGCTTAGAGAGTACGATTAACATTTTAGATCAACCAGTAAACCTGTTTTCAATAGATAAACTAACGGAAAACTTATTGCAGTTCGAAGGAAAATTAATTATTCAGACCATGTTTGTAACAGGTTATTATAACAATACATTTATTGATAATACTACAGAAGAAGATATTACCTCCTGGCTGAATTTATTAGCCAGAATAGCTCCTGAAAAGGTAATGATTTATACTATTGAAAGAGATACTCCGGCCGAAGGCTTAAAAAAAGTATCTATAGAAAAATTAAATGAAATAGCTCAAAGAGTTGAAAAAACCGGAATATCAACGCAAGTATCAGGATAAAATATTTTGGAAAAATCACAAACATATCTGGTTTGCCCGCTAAACTGGGGATTGGGTCATGCATCCAGACTTATCCCAATTATTAATGATTTACTTCATAATAACCACAAGGTAATTATTGCGGGAGACCAAAATGCACTTCTTTTACTAAAACAAAATTTTCCAAAACTGGAATCAATCCAGATACCTGATTTAAATATTAGATTTTCATCGAACAGAGGGATATTAAAACTTTTTAAACTTGTTCCTCAAATACTATATTATAGTATTTATGAGCATATAAAGCTGAAGAAGCTGATTGCAAAATACCATATTGATGTGGTGATATCAGACAACAGATACGGACTTTGGAATAAACAGGTTCGATCTGTTTTTATAACGCATCAATTGATGATTAAACTTCCGGGTCCATTTCAAGTCTTCGAACTACCAGTCCACTTATTAATTAAAGCAATAATCAATCAATATGATGAGTGCTGGATTCCTGATTTTGAAGATAAAGAGATTTCCTTAGCCGGAGATTTAACTCACAAATACAAATTACCACAAAACGCAAAATTTATTGGACCCATTAGCAGGTTTTCTGATCTGGAAGAAAGTAAGACCGATTGCCATTATGATGTATTAGTTATACTCTCAGGCCCCGAACCTGCAAGGAGTGAATTAGAGGATAAATTAGTATCCATATTACTCCAAATGCAGCATTCATGTCTCATTGTACAAGGCATTCCCGACATTGACAATATCCATGTTATTGACAATATTACACTGATTAATCACCTTTCCTCACCTCAGTTAAAATATCAAATGGCAAATTCAAAACTTGTCATTTGCAGGTCCGGATACAGCTCCATAATGGACTTTAATGCATTAAACATTCAACCATTACTCATACCAACTCCCGGGCAGACAGAACAAGAATATCTGGGTTACTACCTGAATGGTAAATACAAAAGCATAGAACAATCAAGAATTAACAAAGCCTATCTTGAGCAATTAATGTCAGCCTCATTCTAGAACAGGAAATCATAACTCATATCCACCATTACATTTTCACCTTAAGTCTATTCATCGCAACTTTTTGCACTTTAGTTTCGTTTTAAATGAGGTTCATCAATATTACTAAACGATTTGTCCTTTGGAAAGGTAAAAGCACACGAGAGAGAAAATTGTATTTCATTGTACACTAACAAATAAATGATATGACCTATATTATTATTGCACTAGTAATGGGGATACTGACCTGCTTGTATTTGTTAAAAAAACCAGTACTTAGGTTAATCGCAGAAAAAAGAGCAATATCAAAAATCGAAAACATATTGTTTTCAAAAACCGGACAACCTAAATCAACTGTACTTGCAGCTATACATGAGCTTACTAATCAAAGATTAAGTGATGAGATGGTAATGGATTACTTTTATAAGATAAAAGGCTTACAGGTTTTGAATATTAATAAACCCATGAATTTTTGGGTAAAGATATACTTGACCACACCAACCAAGGCTAAACTGAATTACTTTGAACAAGTAAAATTTTACGAAACGTTCTTAAACGATCCAAAGTTTGATGGAAATTCCTGGGAAGTTGGATATGATAATCAGAACAGAGAAAAAGTCAGTAGTTTCCGAACCAACTTAAAAAATCAAATTGCAGAAAAATTAATTCCTCAGAAATTAGCATAACCTAGATCATTAATTATAATTCGAGGCTTGGTACTTTAAAGTACCAGGCTTTTTTATTATACAAATTACCCTCAAAATAAGTATCCCCATATCCGAATAACACCGGATAAAATTTAAAATGCTACTTCTGGTTCACTTCGTTCTAAAGTACCTTGAATTTAGCCCGGCATTATACCGGCGCATTTATAGTTTTTATTAGTAACCTGAGTTCGATATAAAATTAATGGCTCAAATCGCTTATAAATATTGAGTTTTAAGGAATGTTTGCGAAAGCATAGCGGGCTATGGTAAGCAAATATGACGCAGAAAATCGGTATTTATAAGTGACATTCATAACTTTTCAGTAAATAATCGATTTACGGCTCTAATTTTTAT
>JBNKRV010000178.1:0-1657 GCA_050296935.1 Marinilabiliaceae bacterium
CATGTACCATAATATAAAGGATAAATCTTCATAACAAGTTGTGCCCATAAAGCATAAGTCTAAAGAATAAGAGTTATCAGGCCTGACAACTTGAAGCATATAAGCACCGAGCCCTTGCGTACTAGGAGATGAGGATACAAAGATAACTTTATCTATAGGCATGGTAATATTTGGTTTCCACATAAAGCCAGAAAACGTAATTAGACCATCTTCACGGTTGAAGATGCGTTCCTTTTTAGGCATAGTGAAATAATAGGCAGCAAAAAATGAAAATCCCAACATTGCAATAATTAGTGGCACAATAAACTGCGTTGTTGCAACTTCGTTTGGAAACTTAAAACCACCTGTTATTATTATTATTATCATAACCAGACAAAATCCTCCTCCCCAGTAAGCAGTTACATATTGTGCTACAACACCTCTCATAAATTTATCATTTGCTTCAGAAACATTACTTTTACTCAATACATCTTCTTTTGATAAATTGTATACATTCTCTGTAATATAATGTTCCAACATCCTACTCCATCCACCTTTTTTCACTTTTTTATTGCCATGAGGATACTCGGTATGTGTGACTTTTCTTTTATATGGATGTTTATGATCTATAACGGCCTGTTGTTTTACCATGTATCTTCATTTTTTAATGTATCTAGTGTATCAAAGATAATTTTTTGTTCTCTTGTGCCAGCATTTCCATGCATCCCGCGCCTTAATCCAATACAAGCCCCGATATAACGCGATAATCCATCCTTCATCGAGAGAGGAAAATAATGGTTAGTTTCCTTATCAATGCTAATTCGCAAGGCCACTACTAGATTTGAATGGCGATTAACTTTGTTTTTATATCCATCGGGAAGTGCCAGAGTTGCATTTAGCTGCTTTTGTCCGTTTTCCAAGATTGTTACTTCAGTTTGCTTTACTACTAAATCGAATGAACCAATATCATTCCCCCTGCTGTTTAATAACACACCAACAGCCTCCAGTTGGTCTTTATTTTCTAAAAACTGGTTAAAATTAATACTTATCGTAACCTCGTAACCTAAACGATACGCTGCGTGACCACTGCCTATTTTATCTCCGTAACCATCCCTAGGTATATGGTATTGTATGGTGTTACAAACGGTTAAATCGTGCAATGTAGCAATAGCGTCCGTAGGGTGCATTAACGCATTTCTAATATCTTCCTCACTGTAATCTACCAGTGTAGCTCGCTTTTTAAATATACGTCGATTATACTGCATTGGGCTCTCATTAGAATCAAGATCAAATTTAGTTTTTTCGCACAAAACAAAGTGCTTAAAATAGTATTCTAAATCGGAATCAGTTAAAATATTGGCCAAAACTACCAAACCAAAGCCTATTCCCAGTGCAATCCAACCCACAGAACCAGATAATAATCAATACGCTTGCCCCCCAAATAGATGCCGCAGTACTCACTCTAAAAGCCACACCGGCTCCAATCCATGCCGCACCAGCATCTTCATCATTCCTGTTTAAAGCCACTACACCATGCAAAAAACACATTACTTTTTCCTATTGGCAAAATCCTATTTTACCGATTTTCCGGTTATTCCTTTTTTTGAAATCTCAATTTCATAAACTTCTCCATTTTCATCAGGCTGACTGCGTAATGAAACACTTAATTTTCTTTGGC
>JBNKRV010000179.1:0-16255 GCA_050296935.1 Marinilabiliaceae bacterium
TGCCCTGTGGTCTGCACTATGTGCTCTTGATGTAGCAACCAATGTTTTTTGATCTTCCTCACTAAGTATTAGTTTTCTTCCAGTCCTTGCCATAGGACAAAGATAATATTAATTCGGCTATTATGCAATCTTTACACTAGCTCGCTAGCCCTGCAAAATTTGCCTTGTATATCTGCCTTTTATATCAATCTGAATTCGAAAATTTTAATCGAACTCAGGTTAGTAATATGTAATCATTAAATAGTGAATTTCTCCTGATTGATTTCCACTCTTTCTTAACGGATGTGTTCATTATATAAATTGAAGTTTTCATCATCAAAGCACACAAAAATTACTTTGTCTATGGTAGGATAGGAGGCGTTTTTAATGGTTTCAATGGCCGTAATAGCCGCTTCTTTTTTAGGATAGCCGTAAACACCCGTACTAATATTAGGGAAAGCAATTGTTTTTATATTATTTTCAACTGCGATATTTAAGGAATTCAGGTAGCAGTTTTTAAGCTTGATCTGTTCTCCATAACTTCCGCCTTGCCATATGGGTCCAACCGTATGAATGACATATTTGGCAGGTAATCGACCTGCAGTTGTTATGACTGCCTCACCTGGCGGACATTTTCCTTGTGTATTTTTGATAATAATGCATTCGTCAAGTATTTCAGGACCACCTGCCCGATGAATAGCACCATCGACACCTCCACCTCCCATTAAACTCGAATTGGCAGCATTAACAATAGCATCAACTTGTATTTTGGTAATATCGCCTTTAATAACTTGTAATTCCATAGCCTTTTATTATTAGGTTGTTAGCCGTGTTTATTCTTAAGAATAAACACGGCAGATTTTATAGGAAAAAATCTTACTATCAGTGTTCGGATTATAATTACAGGGTAAGTCAGGTTTTTAGTGTAACCTGAGCTATGAATATAAACCGAACTCTGGTAAATTGTGTCAGCAAGAAAACTCCATTTTTTTTGAGCTTCGAAAGCCTCAAAAAAGAAGCTTTCTTATCTGCCACCTGAGTTTTCGTGCAAGTACTAAATAATTATACAAGTTATAGATTTTCGAAGAAAAAAGGATATTCTGTTTGCGAATAAAGTCAGAAATAAAAGGGTGATCAATTGGTTTGCTGAGTTAAATATAGTCCCAACTTTGTTATAGTATAAACAAAGTTGGGAGAATAACTTTATAATCCTTTCGCCCTTAGGAGTTCTTTGTTTTTGTCACTCCAGGCTTTACAGGCAATATACGTTTCCTTTGCGAATGATGGAATATCTTCAAAATCCATCAAAAGCCGGTCTTCAACCAAATCATGTAATTCACTGGCTTTTTGGCCTGCTTTAAATTTCAGTTTGTTAACTTCCTTTTCTAAATCTTTAATTTCATCTTTACTCATAGGTAATTATTTTTCTTCATTACTAGTTGTTGATATTGATTCTATCTTATTCCAATCGTAATAAGTGTTACATACTTTACCATCAATAGTTTCCGAGATCCAAACGATTGAGTCTTCTAAAAATATTGTAGCATTTTTATAAACTTTACCATCATTAATTTGTAATTCAACACCTTTTCTTTGTTTTCGAGATAGAGTGCCGTGTAATGGCATTGTAGCATACTCAAGTACTTTTTCCCATGTTTGTTTTATTTCCATCTTTTGTATGTTTAAATTTAAATGTCTTAGGAATTTACAAACACTAAACCAGTTGTTGTAAAGATTTGAAATTCAGTATGATGATTGTGTGAAATCTACTTAATTGTAAGATGTTGGAGTAAATAACTACTTAAATGAAGGAGTGGAATATTATAATCCTCCATTACAAATAAATAGTGTTCGTCTATAAAGTCCAACCACTGCGTTGTTGCTCAAAATCCAGATCCTCATATACGCTGGTATACTGCGGTTTGAATTTTTCACACGCCTTGTATTTAAACTTTATAGTCCAGACACCCGACTTTATGGACAGGCACTAAATAAAGTCAGCTGGAACTCCAATTTTTTCCGAAATAATCGTGGCAGGCTGTAACTCTTGCTCTCAAAGTGATCATTTACGGTAGTAAACCCACATTTCCCGAGCTTCTGAAGCTTCTAAAATGAAGCTTTCTTATCTGCCACTTGAGTTTTTGTGCAAGTACTAAATATATGTGGTATTTTTATAATACAGGCAGTATAGGATAGAAAGTAATGAACTGCCTGTTTTCAATATGCTAACCTTCTGCTATATGCTTAAGGTCATCTTTTACCACAACACGGGTTTTAGGTAAACTTTCCGGATAATTCTTTTGAATATACTCAATCATTTTCTCACGGATGTGGACTCTTAAATCCCATGCTGTAGGTGAGTTTTTAGCACTTACTAAAATCCTTATTTCAACAGTAGATTCTTTGGAGTCAGTAACTTGTAATACGTTTACATCCTTATTCCATAGATCACTTTCGTTTAGTAATCTGGTGAGTTCATTACGGAGTTTATCAAAAGGGATGGTGTAATCGGTATATAAAAATATGGATCCAATAATATCGGCTGATGTTCGGGTCCAGTTTTGAAATGGTTTTTCTAAAAAGTATGTGGAGGGTAATACCAAACGGCGTTTATCCCATATTTTCACAACAACGTAGGTCAGGTTGATCTCTTCTATCCATCCCCATTCATTTTCCACCAACACGGCATCGTCAATTCTAAAGGGTTGAGTAATGGCAATTTGTATTCCTGCCAGCAAAGCCCCGACAATTTTTTGAGCCGATAAACCAATGATAATACCAGCAACTCCTGCAGAAGCGAAAATTCCTAATCCAATTTGTTTCACACTTTCAAAGGAGAGTAAAATGAGGCCGAGTCCCAAAATAACAATTACAAAATTAATGACCTTCTGAAGTATATCTATTTGAGTGTATATTTTACGTGATTTTAAATTGTCTTCTTGTAACAGATCAAATTTGCTTAGGTATATCAACTTTAGAGTTTTTACCAGTTCTATTAAAAACCAGGAAAAAGTTATGGTAAATAGTATGCTGCTGTGATTGTACCATGGGAAATCTTCAAATCCTGAGACATCAAAAATCAAGCTAAGAATAGGCTTGAAGAAGAAGAAGGAGAGGGCAATAAGACCACTTATTATTGTTTTAAAATAGTTTTTCATATCTCAGTTATTTTAAATGTATTGTAAATCATGTTTATATAAATATTGAGGATGGTTTATTTAGTGTTTTGATCCAATACAATTAAATTACTGTTCGGCTTATTCACTAACTGATTTATAATAAACATAAACTAAAAGGTGGTTTTAGCTTGACAATTAGGATTTTGTATTAAAGGTTTCTAATTAGTGTTCGTCTATACAGTCCAACTACTGCGTTGTTGCTTTAAATCCCAATCCTCATATACGCTGGCATACTGCGGTTTGAATTTTTCACCCGCCTTGTATTTAAACTTTATAGTTCAAACACCCGACTTTATGGACTGGCACTAATTATAAGTTCTACAATATAAAAAATGTTCATGGCTTAGTCAAGCATCATTATTTTATATAGTTTAACAGATAGGGTTAATATTTATGTTGATTCATAATCTTGCAATGAATTAATTACCATGTCAATGATATTCTCGATAATCCATCGTAAATTATCTAAAGGTTGACTTTTATTGATTATGCTTTGCAGCTGCTTTTTTATGGATATGAATTTTTATTAAGGTAACTAATCTGGTTTTTTATGAGGTACTCAAATTTAGAACTGATACTATGAGATGGATTTTATCTGTTATTGTGCTGGTTATAATATATTCCTGCAGCAGTAACATTAGAAATATAAGAAGTGTTTATAACCCAAAGGATTGCATACCTTCATTCATAAAGCAGGATCTTTCTATTCTTAAAATACATTTGTCAAATAGTGATTTGGCTGTGTAGAACACCAGGAATATAGATGAAGACAAAGAGGTGATAAAAGGTTCTGGAGATTTATATAAGCCCAATAGAAGGAAATATTCTAACTTTAAAAATAAACAGGTCAGAAAACAACAATGACCGAAGGTTAATTTGTAATTATCCTCCGGTCATTTAAGTATAGTATGTTGCTGTTTATATCTTCTATGTTGTAATCCTGATTTTTATGTATAGTGTATATAAACAGATTAATATAATTTATTTCGGCACTCCAAATTTGGTGAGTATATCATTCATTAAACACCATTGGGTTAATGATGACTGTAATAAATTTAATCCAACAAAACCAGTTAAATAAAGCCAGTTTGTGTTTACTGTTATGGTTAAAATAATGCTGAGTAATATTAATGTTCCAGCAATTCCTCTTACTATTCTTTCTTGCATAATTTTTAAGTATTTCTTATTCAACCAGAAGTATTTACAACCGGATAAAGCTGTAAATCGTCGTTTGTGTGTTTGTATTTGGTATGTATTTGCCTATACCCCTTGCTCAACATTTAAAATATAAGCATGGATATTACAATTAGGCATGTCCCTTTTACAATTCATTAAGTCAATCATAATATTGTCTGCCTGTTCATCATCAATCATGGTAAAAAAGGCTATGTTATTAATAGATGATCTTCCTTTTCCAAACCAGTTATCAACTCTGTGAGGGGCTTTTGCTGATTTTTCAACACCTTTTATTTCAAATTCGTTATAGAAAGGAACGTTTTGTACAGAGAAAAACTGTTCAAGTTTTTCTCTGTATTCAGCAACGGTGGTTGCAATTAGCATTTTCATATTTATAAGTTTTAGTTTCTGACTTTTCATTTTATTAACTGATATTACATCCGGATGTAAAACCTAAACTATTTGGCTTCACTCTCACTAATTACCTTTTCATCTATTTCAGAAGTTGAGGTTTCATCTTTATAATTTTTCTTCTCTACCATATAAAAAATCAATGGAACAATTAATAAAGTAAGAAATGTTGAAGCTATTGTTCCGCCCATTAATGATATGGCTAATCCTTGGAAAATGGGATCGAATAGAATTACAACAGCTCCAATAACTACAGTGCCTGCTGTTAATAGGATAGGAGTTGTTCGTACCGCACCGGCTTCAATGACAGCTTCTTTTAACGGTATTCCTTCTTCGAGCCGGATATTCACAAAATCAATGAGCAGTATGGAGTTCCGGACCATGATACCGGCCAGAGCAATCATACCAATCATACTAGTAGCTGTAAAAAAAGCACCCAACATCCAGTGTCCTAATACAATACCTACTAACGATAGAGGTATGGCAATCATCATAACAAAGGGAACTTTTAAATTTTGAAACCATCCTACAATTAGCATGTATATGATAATGAGTACAATGGCAAATGCTGTTCCTAAATCGCGGAATACCTCATAGGTAATTTGCCATTCACCATCCCACTTTAATCCAAAATTATCTTCTAAAAATGGTTGGCCGTTATAAAACTCACTAATGTTATAACCCTGAGGTAGTTCAATCTCATTCACCCTGTCTGATATATCCAGAATTGCATAAACCGGACTTTCAAGGTCTCCTGCCACATCAGCAGTTACATATACGACTTCTTTTTGATTTTTACGATAAATACTTTTCTCTTTTACTTTTTTAGAAATATTTACCATATCTCCAACAGCTACCATTTCACCACGGGATGACATCAGATTAATTTTCTTTAAGTCCTCAATGCTTGTACGGTCTTCCTGCGACATTCGTAAAGTGATACCTACCTGTTTATGATCATTTTCAGCATATAAATTTGAGACTTTTGCTCCTCGTAAATTCATATTTAACGCATTTACCACCTGGTTGGCAGAGATTCCTGCCAATGAAGCCTTTTCTTTGTTAACATCAAACCTGTATTCGTACTGATCATCTTCAACCATCCAATCAATATCAACCACACTTTCGGTAGTTTTAAACAAATCTTTTACCTGTCGGGCAACATCTTTCTGTGCCTCATAATCCGGTCCGTAAATTTCAGCCACCAAAGTCGAAAGAACAGGTGGGCCAGGTGGTACTTCAACAACCTTTACATTAGCTTTAAATTTTGCACCAATTTTCTGTAATACCGGTCTTAGTTCCTTTGCAATATCGTGACTTTGTTCATCTCTGTCTTTTTTTGATACCAGGTTAACCTGTATATCAGCAACATTTGATCCGCGTCGTAAATCATAATGACGTACTAATCCGTTAAAGTTTATTGGGGCTGAAGCTCCTACGTATGTCTGATAATCAACAACAAGTTTGTGATTTCTTAAATAAGCAGCCAATTCCTTAGTAACATTAGCAGTTTGCTCCAGGGTTGAACCTTCCGGCATATCAACTACTACCTGAAATTCATTTTTATTGTCAAAAGGAAGGATTTTAACAGTAACCACTTTTAAGAGAAATAAACTTACAGATCCAAATAACATTACAGTTACAGTAATGATAAATGCCCATCGTTTAAAAGGACTTTCTATCATTGGACGCATTGTTTTGTTATATATCTTATAAATCAACGTTTTTTCCAGTGAGTAATCTTTCTCATCGTCGTTGCTATCATCATGTTTAAGTAATCGATATGCCAACCAGGGAGTAATCATTAAGGCTACAAACAATGAAAACAACATAGCTATGGAAGCACCAATAGGCATGGGACTCATATATGGCCCCATCATACCTGAAACAAAAACCATCGGAATTACAGCTGCAATAACTGTAAAAGTGGCTAAAATGGTTGGATTACCTACCTCATCAATTGATCGGAGTGCTGCCTGCCAAAACGGTAATTGCCTCATTTTAAAATGACGGTGCATGTTTTCTGCTATAATAATGGAGTCATCAACAACAATTCCCGTTACAAATACCAAGGCAAATAAAGTAATACGATTAAGCGTGTAATCTAAAAAGTAATAACTAAACATGGTTAAAGCAAAGGTTATAGGTACCGAAATAAATACCACTAATCCACCTCTCCATCCCATGGCCAGCATTACAACAATAGTTACCGCAATAATAGCACCTAATAAGTGCATGAGTAATTCACCAACTTTTTCAGAGGCTGTTTCACCGTAATTTCTGGTTACATCAATGTGAACATCAGATGGTAATAATTCACCTTCCAGCACTTCAACTTTGTGCATGATTTGTTCGCTCAGGCGCATGGCATCAGCACCTCTTCTTTTTGCTACCGATATGGTAACAGCACCATACTCACCAGGATAGGCCTCTTTCTGTTCGCTTGCATTTCCATACCCAAAGGCAACATAATTGGTTGGTAATTCTGGTCCGTCAGTAATTTCAGCCACCTGATTCAAATAAACAGGCATATTCCCATTCGTTCCTATAACCAGATTAGCAACCTCTTCTTCCGATTCAATGAATTTTCCGGTTGTCACCAGGTATTCATTATTTTTTTGATTGAATGAGCCGGAAGAAAATTGTTGGTTGGCGGCCTGAATCATTTGTGATACCATTAATGGATCCACATTGAACGCAGCCATTTTATCTCTGTCGAGCACTACTTGTATTTCGCGGTTTCTTCCACCTATTATTTTTGTTTCCGATACATCGGTAATTTTCTCAATTTCAGAATTTAATTCCTGAGCAATCCTTTTTAACTGATAATCTGAATAATTTTCGCTCCATAAAGTAAGTCCCATTACAGGAACATCGTCAATAGATCGTGTTTTAACCAAAGGTAAAGATGTTCCTTGTGGCATTCGATCCATATTTTTCATTATTTCATTGTAAAGTTTTACAAGGCTTCGTTCAATATCCTCACCCACATAAAACTGAACAATTAACATGGCTTGTTCAGGCATGGATGTGGAATATACATACTCAACACCCTTAACGTTTGAAACAATTTTCTCTATCGGTTTTACAATGCGCGACTCTACTTCTTTAGGACTGGCTCCAGGGTATCGGAAGAAAATGTCGGCAATTGGTACATCAATCTGAGGTTCTTCCTCTCTTGGAGTAAGATATGAGCTATACATTCCTATAATGATAAATGCTACCATCAATAATGGAGTAAGCTTTGATTTTATAAATAATCGGGCCAAAGACCCTGCGAATCCTGTTTTCATTTTGTATTCTTTTGAATGAATATGTTGGTTTATGGATATTAGAATTTACATTCTGATTTTTAGTTCAGATTTAAAGGTAAACCATCAAATAGCCTGTCGTCACTTTTTACAATGAGTTTATCCCCATCAGATAATCCGGAAAGTACTTCAGTCTGGTTGGCGTACTTTTTACCTAGTCTTACCCATCTTAAAAGTGCACTACCTGTTTCTCCAACTGTCCATATGCCAGTTAACTGACCTCTGTTTATAATAAGATTATTCTCCACTAAAATTTTCTTCACAGTACCTTTGGGCAGCATGATGTTGGCAAACATTCCACTACGTATCATTTTAACTTGTTTAGAAGTTGGGTTTAACAGGATTCTGGCATCATACTGAGAGCCTGAAAAACGACTTGAAGGACTTATATGTGATACCGTACCACTTAGCACTTCATCTGAATTTTTAAGCATAACCTGAACCGTGTCGTTTTTTTCAATAATATTCACTTCAGATTCTGGAATTCTGGTTATTACTTCAAATTTTCCAGGTGCTTCAATTGCAATTAAAGGCATCCCCGGATTTGCCATATCACCCGCATCCACAAAACGTTGAGTAATTACTCCAGAATAGGGTGCGCGTATATTTGCGTAAGCTAAAGTTTCCTCAACTTGCTCCTTCGCTTTTTTTGCTGCTTCAAGCTGAGCTTTAGTCATTTTATAATGAGTGGATATGTCATCCAGTTCTTTTTTTGTTGCACTCTTAGTTTCATAGAGGTTTGTTATGCGCTCTAAATCTTTTTCTGCATTTACACAGGCTGCTTTTGCTGCTATAATATTAGCTTCAACCTGACTTTTTTGTGCACTAATATCCTTACTTCTGATAGAAACCAGTAACTGTCCTTTATCAACATTGTCACCCTCTTTAACTAAAACCTCACCAATTTGTCCCATAATTCGGGTACTTAATGTCGATTTTTTTAGTGATGAAATAGTACCTGAGAAGCTATATATTTTATCTATTTGTCTGGCGGATACTATCACCGTTTCAACAGCAACACCTTTTTCATTTTCTTGTGCAACTGGTTTTTCACCACATCCTTGCATGATTAATCCTGCTGCTATAACTATTGTAATTAAATTTCTTAGTTTCATACTTGTAATATTTATTAAAACCTTCATAACCAACGCAAATTTCAATTATTCTCTAATTCGTTCAATAATTTGCATTGTTTATACCGGTTTTGCCTGATTAATTTTTAGGTTTATATTGATTAATTGTATTTATAGTTCTGATTCTGAGGAAAGTAATTCATATCTGAATACAGAGATGTTATATTCGTAAATGGCATTCAAGTGCTTAAGCTCACTTTCAGCGTAAGTAGCTTCCGCATTCAGTAAGTCAGATGTTTTTTCCAGTCCTTCTTTAAATCTGTCACTTCTTATTCTAAGTGATTCTTTAGCTTGAGATGCAGCCATTTGATAGCTCAGAAGTTGACTTTCGTATATATTAATATTTCTTTTCGCCTGCATCAATTCCATATTTCCTTTATCCAGATATTCATGATATGCTAATTCACTTTTTTGAAATTGAGCTTTCGATTTGTTGTATTTACCAATGTTTTGTCCACCATTAAATAGTTTCCATTGTAAATTTATGCCCAGCATCCAACTGTCAGAATTAAAGCCAGCAAACTCAGAATCATAAAGATGATACATTCCAAAACCATTAATTCTGGGAAGAAATTTCATCATATTACTTTTTCTCATCAGTTTTTGAGCCTCCATTCCATTTTGCATTGCCTGAACATCAGCTCTGTTCAGTACTGATATTTTATTCATTTTATTATAATCTGTTTTTTCAATTGAATCGGCCACTTTTATTGGTAGTTCAATCGATCTGCCCATTAAAAAATTAAGCATCTCAGAAACAGATTTAATCTGGTTTCGGGCTTGTAGTTTTTGTGCCTCTAAATCCAGAACCCTTACTTTTACAGATAAAACATCTGCCTCTTTCAGGTATCCCTGCTTAAGATTGTCCTCTGCTAATTTTAAATATGCTTCTGCGGCTTCCAGTGCTTTAGATATAACCTCATGCCTGTTATTTGCAAGTTGAAGAGCAAAGTAAGTTTTCTTTACTGCAAACATCACATGGTTTTTTGTATATTCATTTTGTAACTCAGTAGCTTTAACCATATGTGCAGTAGCTCCTTTTCCAAGCCATGCATCTAAATTTATGATGGGTTGCTCTACTTTAATTTCAGTTGCAAAATGATTTGTTGTTCCCGGATTATTTAATAACGCAGGATTAAAATCTTCAGCAGTTACAATTTGTTGCTGAAGTTTTGAACCAAATGAATATAAAGGATCATTTGTAGAGGAGTAGGTATTCGAAAGTTCAACTGAAGGTAAATATCCTGCCAAAGCTTGCTGATTGTCAGCTTTAGCACTTTTTACATCTTGAATGCTTTTTAATACCTGATAATTGTTTTTCTCAGCAAGTAATAGTACATCTTGTAATGTTAATACTTGCATCGTGTCAGTTGGTTCGGCATAAGTAACTGTATTTATGCCAATACTCAATAACAGTAAAAATGTTTTTAGTAATGATTTTGTATGCATAGTTTTAATATTTTTCTATTTAATTCGAGTTCAAAAATAGATTCAAATATCTAAATATGCAAGAAAGTACATATGTAAATGCGTTAAAATATTGTAAAATATTTGTAAAGTGCAGAACATCAAGATTGTAAAATTTGTTTTTGGGAGTAGGTATTCAAATGAAAAGTGAATTTTATACAATAATACGATCCTGTTTTGGCTATAAATTATTTGATATAGCCGGTTATTCCTTTACGATTTGTATTAGTACTTTATTATTGAATTCTTTGTTGAATTTGTCATATTCCAGGTAAATTAACCTCAGTTCTACATAAAAACTGAGCTCTTTAATTTGAATCGGACTGAGGTTAAATTAAAATATTGTACTTCATGAATAGCATATTCATGAACTTTCATAATCTATTAATTAGTGCCTGTCCATGAAGTAGGGTATTTGGAATATAACGTTTAAATACAAGACTTGTGAAAAATTCAAACCGTAGTATGCCAGCGTATATGGGGATTTGGATTTTGAGCAACAACGCAGTAGTCGGGCTTTATAGACGAACATTAATTATATCGTTCATAGTAAAAAAAGGTTAAATAACTTGCCATACATTCGTGAAAAGTAAAAGTTTATTTATCATTCAGCCTGAAAATTCATTCAATACATTATTTTTACAACATAAATCTGTCATAGGGATTGGATTTATCTGGAAGTAGAGAATCAATATTTTAGAATGAACGATATACCAGGATTTTTAAGTAAAAAATCAAGCATTAACTGTAACGGGAAACTATTGGATATTTCATCACCAAAAGTAATGGGGATATTAAATATTACACCCGATTCTTTTTTTGATGGAGGTAAATACCAGCAATCAGAATTTATATTGCAAAGGGTAGGGCAAATGTTAGATGAAGGGGCTGATATTATTGATGTTGGAGCATACTCTTCACGTCCCGGAGCTGATGATGTTTCGGAAAAGGATGAACTAAAAAGGTTATCAAATGCTTTAAAAGTAATTCGAAATCAATATTCCGATACTATTATATCAGTTGATACATTCAGATCAAACATTGCCAAAGCAGTAGTTGAAGAATTTAATGTAGATATTATTAATGATATTTCGGGTGGGGATCTTGATTCGAAAATGTTTTCAGTAATACAACAGTTGAATGTTCCATATATTATAATGCATATGAAAGGTAATCCTAAAAATATGCAAATAAAGCCAACTTATAAAAATGATGTTGTTTATGAAGTCATTGACTACTTTTCAGAAAAGGTTGAAAAACTCAATGAATTGGGAGTTCATGATATCATTATTGATCCGGGTTTTGGTTTTGCTAAAAATATAGACCATAATTATATGCTTTTAGACAGGTTGCAGGAGTTAAATATTCTTGAAATGCCCATGTTGGTTGGTGTTTCGCGTAAGTCGATGATATATAAGTATTTAGATTGTTCGCCAAAAGAGGCATTAAATGGTACGTCAGCTTTGAATATGGTTGCCTTGCAAAATGGTGCAAATGTGTTAAGAGTGCATGATGTAAAAGAGGCTAAAGAATGTATCGCTTTGTATAGTAAATTGAAATCGGTAAATAATAATAGATGACATTTTTAGATATTAGATTTATTGATTTAATTGATATTACATTAGTTGCGTATCTAATGTATCGAATTTATAAATTGATTCGCGGTACTGTTGCACAAAATATTTTCTTCGGACTTTTTGCCTTTATTGCCTTTTGGTTGTTTATACGCACCATGAATATGGAGTTATCTGCTACCATTCTGGATAATATTGTAAATGTTGGTGTGATTGCTTTAATAGTGGTTTTTCAGCAGGAAATCAGGAGGTTTTTCCTATTGATAGGAACCAAGTATAATATAGCCAATAAGCTTTCTTTTGAAAAAATATTCTCAAGTCCTAGTAGTGGAGTTATGAATATTTATAATAAACCAATAGTACGGACTTGTCAGAATTTATCAAAAACCAAAACAGGAGCAATAATTGTTATATCCAAAAAATCTCAGATGCTGGATTATGTTCATACAGGGGAGCTGGTTAATGCTGTTATATCCAGTAGACTATTGGAAAATATATTCTTTAAGAACAGTCCATTGCATGATGGAGCTGTAATTATTGCACAAAATAAAATAAAAGCTGCAGGCTGTATTTTGCCGGTCTCACAAAATTATAATCTTCCCAAAAAGCTTGGTCTTAGACATAGAGCGGCTTTAGGAGTCACAGAGTCTACAGATGCATCAGCAATCGTAGTTTCAGAAGAGACCGGAAAAATATCGTTTTTTCATGCAGGAGAAATAAATCACGGAGTGAGTCCTGAAGAATTAGAAAAACTGCTTGAAACTACAGGATAAATATCATCAAATAATGTTTATATGAAACCAATCAACATCCTTCTTATATCTTTTATCGTTGTATTAAATATTTTTGTATGGATCATATTGCCATTTATTATCAATAAGCAATCCAGGCTTAAAAAAAGCAATATTCAGCGAATTATTACTCAATCCGTTCAATTGATATTTTCAGTATTATCGGTGTTTGCATTATTAAAATTTTTAGGAGTAAGGGTACAGGAATATCTGAGCAAGTCATTAATAACTTTTGGAACAGATATCGTTATATCCGGATATTTATTATTGTTTATCATTGTTTCAATTTTTGTATTAATCAGTCTTAATAGGATTCTAAGTAGGGTGATAAAACAGGCAAAAGGGGCTCAGAATTACCCTAAAGCATTAGTAAACGGAATTCGGCATTGGGTCACTTTTGTTGTTTTTATAATTTTAGTTAGTGGAGTATTAAAATTTGCACATATCTCATTATCCATATTTTCTTCAACGCTATTTGAATTTCAGGAAGTCCCTATTACATTAAATAAATTGATACAGGCAGCCTTTATTGCCTATACAGTACATATAGCTTTATTGGGTATAGAATCCTTTTATTCAGAAAGAATAAGAAAAAAAGGTATTGATTGGGGTAAAGGACATACGGTATTTCAAATTCTTAAATATTTTATATGGGTAATAACTATTGTTATTATTCTGTCGAGTCTGGGATTGAGTGTGAATGTATTATTGGCAGGTTCAGCTGCCTTGTTTGTAGGTTTAGGCTTTGGTTTACAAACTCTGTTTAATGATTTTGTTTCTGGTTTGATTATACTTTTTGAAGGAACAATACGTGTAAATGATGTGGTTGAAATTGAAGATGGAATCATTGGGAGAGTACAGGAAATAGGATTGCGAACCTCCAAAATATTGACAAGAGATAATATTATAATGATTATTCCGAATAATAATTTTACTGGAAAGAATGTTATAAATTGGAGTTATAACGAACATAAAACCCGATTTAAGGTAAATGTTGGTGTAGCTTATGGTTCTGATGTTAGATTAGTTGAGAAGATACTTATTGATTGTGCTCAGGAGAATGAGAAAATTTATACAAATCCAAAGCCTTTTGTGTATTTTAATGATTTTGGAGAATCATCTCTTGATTTTAGTCTGTTCTTTTGGATTGATGAATCATTCTGGGTTGAAAAAGTAAGAAGTGATTTGAGATTTGCAATAGACCGGAAATTCAGAGAAAATGGAGTTGAAATACCATTTCCACAAAGAGATTTGCATATACGATCTGGTTACAAGGATTAATTTCTGAAATAAATAGACGATATTCGGATAAATTTAATGACATTTAAAGTGCAGGAATATATGGTTATATAATTGAAAGTAAATGAATTTATTAAATTTATAACTTCATCTTGTGATTGGAGACTGATAATCTGAATTCGAAAATTTTAATCGATCTCAGGTTAATATTGAGCTTGTTATTAATCAGCTTATGAAAGTAAGCTGTTGAATAAAAGATAAATAAATAAAGTATTCATCTATATGAAAGTTTGTTTAACAGGAGGTACTGGTTTTCTAGGTTCCAGGATCAGCCGCTTTTTTAAAGAAAATGGTTATGATGTTGTGAATATATCACGAAAAGATTTTGAGCAAAACTTAAGCCATATAGCTGAAAAAATTGAAGGCGCTGATCTGTTAATTAATTTAGCAGGAGCATCTATTCTTAAAAAATGGACTACTTCTTATAAGAAAGAAATTTATAATAGTAGAATAAATACAACAAGAAAATTGGTTGACGCATTCCGTTTAGTGAAATCAAAACCTCCAATTGTACTATCTGCTTCTGCCGTAGGTATTTATGATGAATATGAAGTGCATGATGAATTTTCGGATCAACTTTCACATGATTATTTAGCTGGTTTGTGTAAGGATTGGGAGGCTGCTGTTGCTCCATTGGTGCAGGAGAATGTGAGATTGGCTATCATTAGAATCGGAGTTGTTTTGGATAAGAATGGAGGAGCTTTAGCTAAAATGCTGCCTTCATTTAAATGTGGTGCTGGTGCTATTATAGGTGATGGACATCAATCATTCCCTTTTATACATATTAATGACCTTCTTTCAGCTATCTGGTATATATTTAAAAATGATGCTTCAAAAGGCGTTTATAATCTTGTAGCTCCCGAAATTATTTCAAACCGTTATTTTTCAAAATTATTAGGAAAGAAACTTCATCGTCCGGTTTGGTTAAAATTACCGAAATCATTCATTAAAATAGCATTGGGAGATGGAGCTGTTGTTCTGATTAAAGGGCAAAAAGTGGTGCCACAAAGATTATTTGATCTTGATTTTCCATTTCAATTTCCTGATCTTAATTCAGCTTTGAATGATATAATTTAATGATACCTACTTTATTTCTTAATCGTGGATAATATCAATTTAGTCGGTAAACTTTCCTGTTTCATTGCATTTTATTATGTGTGAAAATGAATGTAATTTCTATTTACAAAATACCTTAACACATATACCTCTCTTAATTATTTGATTTGTTAGGATGAAGGGGGATGTAATGATATATATAAAACAAAAAAAGTCATCCAATAAATTGGATGACTTTACGCGGTCTGGACGGGACTCGAACCCGCGACCTCCGGCGTGACAGGCCGGCATTCTAACCAGCTGAACTACCAGACCAGTATAAAACAGTTTTCAATATGTTTTCGAGTTAAAAAATGAAAATCATTATCTCCATTTTTACTTTCAGATTGCGGTCTGGACGGGACTCGAACCCGCGACCTCCGGCGTGACAGGCCGGCATTCTAACCAGCTGAACTACCAGACCAAGTATTGTTGTTTTTTCTGAAAGCGATGCAAAGATAGAGCTTTTGTTTCTATATGCAATAGTTCACTTGTTTTTTTGCTTAAAAAAATCAATAAATATTTTCTATATGTCAATACTGGTCTGCAAACCAGTTGATTATAGTGTCGAAAAAAGAGTGTTGAAATTGCTTTTTTTTTATGCTTTAAATCAAGAATTGAAATCATAAATTTTAAGAGACGGATTTTGAATAAAATTAGATGTAAAATATCTAATGTATTTCATCATGCAATAGAAACATATTAATAACCTGAGTTCGATATAAAATTAATGGCTCAAATCGCTTATAAATATTGAGTTTTAAGGAATGTTTGCGAAAGCATAGCGGGCTATGGTAAGCAAATATGACGCAGAAAATCGGTATTTATAAGTGACATTCA
>JBNKRV010000180.1:0-23374 GCA_050296935.1 Marinilabiliaceae bacterium
AATGGTTCAATCGTAAGAACAATAGGTATGGCAAGAGCAAAAGCTAAAATTGGAATGATGAACTTAACTTATAATATTAACAGATGCGTACAGTTAAAAATCAAGGTTTCAATGGGATAGATTTATCCTTACATCAATAAGCGTAAGCGCTAAACGGCTTATAAACAATTCATTACAAAATCGGAGCAATTTTACGAATTTTTGCAATTGAAAAAATCCGCTAATTTAGAAAGTTAAAAACAGGTTTTTAGACGTCCCCTTAAGTTAAAGGTTTTAAGATTTGCCCGTACGAAAATTAAAAAAAGCAATCTGAACCTTACATATATATGGATAGTATTCACTTGGATGGGACAATCGCTATTTTGAAGTTCTAGCCAAAACCGATTTGTCGATTTGTAAAAATGCAGGAAAAATGGATGCACCAATTACCATCAATGGATACGTAATCCTGCACCTATAATTTACGCAATGAATTTTAAATAGTGTTCGTCTATAAAGTCCAGACTCCCGACTTTATGGACAGGCACTAAAATAGAGTGGCTACAAATTATATTACGCCGCAGGCACTTAACTTTTAGCTTCAATACATGGGACTTACAATCTGATTCTGACAATTCTATTAAAACTGTAAAAATTCGCTATGAATTGGTAAAATTAAAAGTCCGAGGCCAATTAAAATATAGTTTAATCTAACTACCAGATAGTTACAACGCAAAGTTAAATATAAACGGTCTTATTCAAAAAGACTTCTTTGTAAATTCGTTATTATCATAGGTTGTAAAAGGCAGTGTTGCACAAGTGGCAAACCAAAAACATCACGAATCTTGGTATACCCCTTTACTTTACAAAATACATCAAGTTTTTCGGGGTGTTCCATAAAAACAAAAAAAGAGATTTCTTTCATACTTTGAATTCTAAAAACTCACGACAATCTTATAAGTTATTTACCACCAATTAAAAAGCAAGGTTTACATACCGAAGTCGCACAGATATCCTATCCGTTTTTATCAATGAATCCGAAAATTCTGCAATATCTAAACAATTATAATTATTACAAATTAGGTTATATAATAAAAAAAAAGCTCCACCAAAATATCATTTATAAAACCCTGATAAAGAGATATAAATGCTACATTCCTGATAAAAACAAACTATCATACCACAACATTATATACACATATTTAAAACATAATCACACCCAATAAACATATTTTCTATACCATTATTAAATTAAGTTTTTATATATTGTATTCACATTTATTAACCTGTAGTCTATAATTTTTTTTATAGCTGCATATATTATTAATCTTTAAACAATTTTAATTATGAAAAAACTAGGAAAAAAAAGAGAGTTTGAGAAAATGACAGTTGATGCATACGCAACATGTACTTGTACTTGTACATCAATATGCCCGTCTGCCTGCAACTATACAGCACAACAGTATTGTGTAGGAGAAGTTCCATTTGCTGTGCCTGAATACTCCATTAACAGTGGAATAACTGGCCAAATTGCTATGAACATGGGGAGTGGCATTCACAATGGTATGAATCAATAGTATGTTTATTGGCCCTGATTTATATCAGGGCCATTTTTTAGATAATTAATACTATAGGTGTTAAATCTGATTCTATGAAAAAAATAGTTGCTGAATTTAAAATTTCAACCTTATGTTTCATATTGCAAAATAATGTGAATTAAATAAAGAGAGATAACAATATTTTTTTAATATATAATATGCAAAACTACATCCCGTTTATACATCTGTTTAAAACGTTGGATAATTATTATCTTTTTGATGTAAATACCAACGCGATCCTTAATATAGAAAAAGAGATTTACATTTATCTTCAAGCACTTATCGGAGGAAAGCAACAACTACAACAATATAAATTGTCAATACCTGCTCATGAGGCTCAAGAAGCTCATAAATGGGTTTTAAAAGCAAGGGCAGATGGTTTTCTGTCAGATAAAAGAATTAAGCAAATCAGGCATAACAATGATCCTTACCTTGAGGGATTGTTGAATCATAACATGGGCAATCTGGTGTTGCAGGTTACACAAGCCTGCAACCTAAGGTGTAGTTATTGCACCTATTCTGGCAGCTACCAGAACAGGCAGCATGGAGTTCTTTCAATGCCCGAAGAGACAGCTCTTAAGGCCATTGACTATTATATCGCCCATTCTTCAGATAAGCCCAGATTGTCTTTTGGATTTTATGGTGGTGAGCCTTTTCTGAATTTTGATTTGATTAAGAAGCTCGCAAATTACATAAAGCACAACATCCGAGGCAAAGAGTACCAGTTTTTTATTACTACGAATGGCACAATAATAAATGAAGAAATCATTCAATTCCTGGTTAATAATGATGTTAACCTGTTTGTAAGTATCGATGGGCCTGAAGAGGTACATGATAAAAATCGCTGTTTTGTTTCAGGAAAAGGTTCATTTAATGTTTTAATGAAAAATATTGAAATGATTAAGGAGTATGCTCCTGAATATGCTAATAAAAAAGTGAGTTTTAGTACCGTTTTAAGTGAGGATTCGCCCTTTTGCTCCCTGTCAAGCTTCTTTACTGATTTTGATACCATTAAGGATCCGTTCATTATGGCTTCTACGCAAACGGCCTATTATAAAAAGGACGACAATAAATCATCCATCTCACCAGAAAAATTGAGATATTATGATGACCTGGGCTTTGAAACATTGAAATATATGATGTATAAACAAGGAAGGCTCCAGAAGTCTGATATATCAAAGTTAGCAACTATGTGGGAAGAGAGAGAGCTATCCGTTATTGGCAAGGATCGAAAGCTTATGACTGATATTCCGGAAGTATTTCATCCATCCGGTCCATGTACGCCTGGTTGTAATCGATTATTCGTAAATGTAAATGGTGATATGTTTCCTTGCGAGCGTGTAAGCGAAACGAGTGATGCATGTAAATTAGGTACGGTTGATTCTGGTATTGATCTGGATAAAGCGCGCAAAATTTTAAATATAGGCAAAATAACAGAAGATGAATGTAAAAATTGTTGGGCTGTTCGATATTGTGAGTCTTGCGTTGCTTCTGCTGATAATGGAGGGAAACTAGATAAGAAATACAAATTAAAATACTGTAAAGCTTACAGGGGAGGTCTGGAAGCAAAACTTAAGAAACTCTGTACTTATAAAGAGTTTGGTTTAATATTAGAAGGCAGCGAATCCTAATAGTTATAGGTGCTTTCAGAAAAATGATTATTAATTTATACTTTTTAAAGAATGAATTTACTAACAGCAACAATATACCCTTATTCTAAAGGTGACATCCAGTTTTTTCGATACAAATCAATGCTTAAAGACTTTCAGCCTGTTTATGCCGTTAGTCCTCCGGGATGGGGGTTGTGTGGTAAAGATGTCACCGCTCTAGATGGAGGTGCGCCTTCCAATATTACGATAACTGAAAATTTATCTGATTCACTGCAAAATTCAGATGTATTAGTTATAACCTCTTTCGAACAGTATGTAGGGCAAGAGGGTGGATTAACAGATACATTAAAACTAGCTATCCAACTCAATAAAAAAATTTTTCTTTATGATGTTCCTGAAACGGAAGAAGATAAGCAGCTGATAGAAGAGGCGGAGCGGTTAGAATTAATCCTTGGTAATAGTAGACAAGATAATGCAAATAGTATTAAATGTACTAAATTCGTTAATCATTGTGATGATTTGGAAGCTCCTGTTACTTTGATAGTCGGTCAGGGTATTGATTGTAGTAAGTTTGAAGTTCAGTTGGGCTTGCGAAAAGAACTATTGTCAAGGAATTATAAAATTTCTCAAATAGGTTCACGTCCCTATTGCGAAGCATTTGGTTTTCATTCGTTTCCGCAGTTTATGTTTTCAAAAGAACTTTCCGAAGCTCAAAAAATAGTGGCATTTAACCGCTTTGTAAAGGAGATTGAGAAAGTGGAGAAGCCGGACATCATAATCGTAGGTATACCAGGTGGAATTATGCCTATTATGCAAAAGGCTCATAATGATTTTGGAATATTGCAGGTTGAAGTAGCAGCAGCTTTGGAACCAGATACCGTTATTTACACACTCTATTCAAACCTTTATTCAACTGAGTATTTTAAGAAATCTCAAGAATTGATTTATCACAGGTTGAATCATGCACAAACCAGTTGTTTTGTAATGTCAAATTCATGGATTGATTATGGTGCGTTCAATGAAAGTGGAGAACTAAGAATTCTAAAATTTGATAAAGCCTATAATGAGTTATTAGAGAAGCATCCTGAAACGCCCACAGTTTCGATATTTGACAAAAATGTACATAAAACGGTGGCTGATGGAACTTTGTGCATTTTAGAAGGTTATAGCACGATTGAATGTTTTTAAAATGGATTTAGCATGGATAATATAAAAGAAAAGATACAAGCGATATTTAAAGTGAAATTCAACGTTGAAATTAAAGATGATAAATTTGAAGATGAAATTTCACTGGGCTCCAATGGTATAGGTATGGATGCCATTCAGATGTTTTACTTTATAAATTATGTGGAGAAAGAGTTTGATGTTGTGTTTACGCGTGAGCAAGTTATCTCGGGTCAGATACGTACACTATCGGGCGTGTGTCAGTCAGTAAAAGAACTTCAGTAAGCAAGAGCTAATACCAATCGTTTGTACAAGGAGGGCATTCTGGAAATGGATGCCGGCTTTTTAAGAAAGAAAACTTTAATTAATTATTGAATTCTACTATTGAAAAGTAATCTCCAATGTAATAAAAATAGGTATTGGATGTGAATTGTTCCCTAAGTTGTTTTGAATAGGATTAAATGATCTGATTAATATGGCAAGTGATCATTATATTTCACTTTTTTATATAAACAGGTCTTTTCACTCTCCTCATGTTATATAGATTTCATTGATTGCAGAATGAGGTAGATGACTCTTAACATACAACGAACAAGCTCGTTTCATGTAACAAAAGAATGAATTTGAGTCTTTTTGCAAAATTAAATTTTAATCATTAAAAAAGCATGCTGCAGCTCGAAGATGCCATCGTTTTAGTTGATAGTGGTGTAGATAAGACCTTTATCCAATCAGGACAGGTGATTCATAATATTGAAATTACTAATAAACTTGAAATAATTAATGTTAGTGGTTTGGATGGTTATACATCACATCATGGAACTAGTTGTGCTCGAATTATTAACAACATAATACCCGGATGCAGGTTTGTTAGTATAAAAATTCTAAATGATCGCTCAAAGGCTGAGGCTGCCCAGTTGGTCAAAGCACTAGAGTGGTGCATCAATAACCGGGCGAGAGTGGTGAATATGAGCCTCGGATCGGTGAGTTTTAATGATTATGATTCTATACGCAGGGTTGTAAATAAGGCATATCGGCAAGGTGTTATAATTGTAGCAGCCTTAAACAATAATGGGCTATTTACCTATCCTGCGTCCTTTGAAAACGTTATCGGAGTAAAATGTGACAGAGAAAATCGTTTAAAAGAAAATGATTTTCTCTACTATCATACTCCTATTGATGGAGCCGATTTTATAGTTTCCACTACCGGACTTTTGGATCTAGAGAAGAATTTTCAGAATGATTTTACCCATATCAATTACATTGATGATCCGGAACTAGCGCAAACTATTTCTGATGCAATTGCTGAAGTTTCGAATCACTATTCAAGCAAAGCTACTATGGATTTGTATATCAAGTCAAATAGCTTTGCTGCTCCAGTCATTACTGCAATGGCTTATAAATTGGTGAGGAAAGATCCAAATCTGTCTTTTTCAGAATTGAAAAATCAGCTTAAACAAAAAACCGGTAAAATACCAATCAATGATAATCTTCATTATACAAGAAGATTAAACTGGATAGACAATTGTCTTCTATTGGAGATCGGTCAAAACGAGATTATTTTAAAAAAACAGTTTCCTGATAATGTTAAATACAAAGAATATATCAACACAAACCATGATATAAGTATTTTACTTCAACAAGTTAATAGTATTGTAAAAAAGTATCATTCTTTGATTGATGCAGTGGTAATTGTAATAAATCCTGATGTTTGCCTGAATAAACGTGAAGAGGAAAGAATTGTTATGACTGTTCTGCAAAATTCAACAGATTTTGTATATATAAATGATAAAAGTAATTTGAAGTCTTTAAAAGGAATTGGATTTGGGAACAGGTGCTGGATCAATCCCGGATTGGAATTATTACAAACTTCGGTAGAGAATTCTGTAACAATTCCTGTATTGTTATTTAATGATTATACTAATTCGGGAACTATGAATGAAATATTCCGATTACAGCAATCTTTTAAAAGCAAAGGATATTGCGTAATTGTCCTATCTGCCAGCTCCTTGGGAGTTTTATATGGATTTGAATATTTCCCAATCTTAAAACAGGACCACGATGTAGAAGAATATGCCAGAGGTATCCGATCTTTGGTTAAACTCTTTGATCCGGATCTGTTATTTATAATAAATAATTGTGGTATCAATGACAGTTTGTATTCCTCAGTTTTAATGGAGGATCTTCTACCCGATATGGTATTGAATATGGAGAAAGATTCATCGATTCAGATTTCAGTACAAAAGGAGCAAACAACAGAAGCCGAATCTCCTGTTTATAAGGAAACAAAGGATGTTTTTAATTGTCAGACATCCTTTAATATAAGTGACATTGATGGGGTTCATCAATTTATTCTTTCCTCATTTGATGTGTATGATATGAATTAATTCTTTTTGTAATTTATATATTTTAATGTTTTTATTTAATCGAGTTCTCAAAGAAAATATGAAGTCTTTATTAAGCGGCTTTATATTTAGTTTTAGTATCTGCTGGCAAGCTTCAAAAAGCCTGTTTTTGTTGCGAGTGTCACTGGAAGTTCTATCATCATTAGTTCCTCTGGTGATAGTCTATCTGGGTAGAGAAATTGTAAACACATTAGTTGAGATGGTTGGAGCAAACACTCCTACATTAAAACCTCTATTGGTTTTGGTAGTGACTCTATTTATTATTGAACTGGTTAATGTGTGTTCTATAAAGTTGGTAGAAATTCTTACCGGAATTCATAAGGACAAAACAGGCAACCATCTGAATATACAGATGATAGAAAAATGTGCAGGTCTGGATATCTCATATTTTGATTCTCCAACCTACTATAATGATATGCTTAATGCTCAAAGGGACAGTAATGCAGTTGAATCAATGGTATGGAGCATAACAGGGATTGTTAAATCTTTATTTCAATTGGTAGCAACAGGAATAATTCTCTCCAACCTTTATGTATTAATTCCAGTTGCATTTATCTGTTTGAATATTCCTGCTATTGTTGTCGAAAAGAGATTTACTCTGTTTTTATACAATTGGATGTTTAATCAGGCTCCTGAAGAACGAAAAATGTCTTACCTAAAGTCTATTCTGTCAAGTCGACCATATGCAAAAGAAGTTAGATTATATAATCTTTTTAATCCATTTTTTGATCGTTATAAAGTAATTTGGAAAATATGGTTTACTGAAAAGCAGAGGATAATAAAAAAGAGAGCTATGTGGACAATCCTGACTTCATTCCTGCCTAAAATCGGGATGTTAATGCTTTCGTTTTTTGTTATCACTCGAATTGTAGGAAAACAGCTTACAATTGGCGATTTTTCTTATTATACTGGTATTGGAGGTCAATTTATCGGAAGCATATTTATGCTGATTTCTTCATGGTCTCAGATTTATGATAATAAGTTGCGAATTAATAACTATAAAAAATTCCTTTCCTGGAAGTCAAATATCGATTCGGATAATGAGGGAATTATTCTGAAAAATAAGAATCCCCACATTGAATTTCGAAATGTTTTTTTCAGATATCCTAATACAGATAACTACATATTAAAAGGGGTTAGTTTCTCTTTTGTTACTACTGAAAAAATGGCACTTGTAGGGTTAAATGGAACCGGAAAGTCAACTATTGTCAAACTGTTGCTTCGATTTTACGATCCTACTTCAGGCCAGGTATTTATAGATGGTAAGGATTTGAAAGATTATAATCTTGCAAGCGTTAGAAAAATTTTCGGTGTTGTATTTCAGGATTTTTCAAATTATGCTTTTTCTGTCCGTGAGAATATTGCCTTGTCTGATATTGATAATATACAGGATAATGAGATGATAAAGGATGCTGCCGAAATGAGCAGTGCTATGGATTTTATTAAAAAGTGGGATAAGGGATTTGATACATACCTCACAAAGCAATTCGAAATTGATGGGCAAGAGCTTTCGGGTGGAGAATGGCAGAAAATAGCAATAGCAAGAGCTTTCTTTAAAAGATCACCTGTAATGATTCTGGATGAACCCAGTGCTAACCTGGATCCGGAAGCAGAGTATCAGGTGTTTCAGCGCTTTTATGAACTTAGTAAGGACAAGGGGGCTATCTTTATTTCACACAGGTTGTCTACTATTGTTATGGCCGATAGAATACTGGTTCTTGAAGAAGGTAAAATAATTGAAACGGGTTCTCATAGTGAGCTGATGAAAAGAAATGGCAGGTATGCTTATCTTTTTAACCTTCAGGCTGACAAGTATAGACAACTGGAAGTTAGTACTTGAGTTTTCTGTAGTTAGAGAAGGTGTTGTGTAGAGTAAAAGTCAGTTGCCTACCTATGTTCATTAGTTTATTTCTTAGAGTTGGTTGAATGTTTTAAATATTAATTAGTACGTGCACAAAAACTCAAGTGGCAGATAAGAAAGCTTCATTTCTGAGGCTTTCGAAACTCATAAAATGTGGGTTTACTGCCCTAAGTGGCATTGTCAATATTGTAAAAGAAAAAAACAATGAAAGGATCTAAAAAATACCCAAAGCGATAAAGCTGCAATCAATTTTGATTATAGGAAAAAATAATAGCCATGAAAAGAAACACCTTTAACTTCAAATGGAATTAACAAGCCTTACTGCAATTACAGATGAAGTTGTATATTCTGACTTTCCAATAATTTTAAAAGACTTATAAAATACTGTATTTCCTTTTCTCCTTTAACCTTAATACTTTTAACTGACTGACGTACAACTCCCTTTTCGCTCTTATCGATTCTGCGCAAAAAGGCTTTACGATTTAGTCGAATGGAACAGTACTCAGAAGCAGCTTCGTGACAGTAATAACGCTGCTGTGCTACATACTCTTGATTCTTTAACCGTCCATCTAAATCACCATAAGGAGAAACCTTAGCAATACTGACCCAATATCGACAAAGCAACTCTACAACTCCCTTGTGTAACACCCGAAGGTAACAATTGTCTATAGCACCATCATTTAAATTACGCTGCTCAAACATCCATTCTTCATTCTTATTCCAGATAGTAAATGACATAACTATAGCTTTATCGATTTTTATAACGGAAGAAAAATCTTTATGCATGGTTAATAATTCATCGTTTAAAAGATCATATTTAAGTAGTACACCTCTCTTCACATCTCCATTTTTCAGAACCACTGTACCTTTTTTCCAGTCACTGAATAAAAATGGCGATCCTTTCATTTTCTTAAGAGTAACATGACGTTGTCCTAACAATTTAACTTCATCAACATCAGTGGAAGTTTGGGCAATTAGTAAGCTACTAATAAAACTAAAAATCAGAATAAATAAGTATGGTTTCATAGGGAATTATCAACGGTGAAAAACAGGGTACGTTCATATAGGTGCTTATCAGCTGAACGTTCAAGAATGGATACCCGATAAGTTCCATTAACATTAGGAGTTCTGAATCGAATGGTTCGTTCTGAACGAGAATCAAAAGCCGGGTTCCAATATAACACCTGACTAAAATCGGGTTCATTTCCTGCACTACTCTTTGCTTTTGGCAGCTGCACCTGGTTTTGAAGCGCTTCAAAATCAATCTTCTTTAAATGATTAGATGGTGATATTAATGATGCATCATTACTCTTGGTATAAACTGCAACAACACCATTCATACAAAGGTCTCCATAATATCGCTGATATGGCATTACCTCTACCCTCTCAATATCTTTGGTTCTCAGATTTGCCAGTATTGATAAATCTGTGATTGGAACTCCATCTAATAAAATCATGTTTCCTTCATTCATCACAAACATCTGGTCAGCATCAAGTATATCAAGAGTGTAATTCGTTTTATTTTTTCTAAACCGGACAAACTGCAACAGCTCTTTAGAAATTTCATTAAAATCATCTAACTCAAAATATTCATCCGGATAAACAACCTGTGCCGCTTTTCCATAAAAGGGTATTGAAAATCTATTCTTGTTTTTCATGGGCACAACATCCAGTTCTGTAGCCTGAAATACTTTTTGAAAAGTAACAAGTTGAACCGATTCGGTTAAATAATTATGCAACGCCGGATCAACAGGAAAATTTGCAGCATTAAAGCCATGCAGACTGTGCTGTCCATTCGTTTCAACTTCCAGTTTTAACTTATTCGTTTCCCCTTTTTTTTGAGCCTGCAATACAAGATGATTCAAATCATAACGATCTTCCAACACAAAATAAAAACGCCCATCGTCACGTGTTTTATAATAATCAAAACAGGGAATAGAATCTGCGATAGAAAGATAAACAAATGCACCTTCTACCGGTTCGTTACTCTTTACCTGCTGCACCTTTCCCTTAACTACAACTCCTCTACGCCGGGTTAACAAAAGGGTGTCACTATAACCATAATCAAGAGATTGATGTCGCGGCACCCAATCAGGAAAACAACGACTTACAGACACAAACAGCCTACTTAAAGTATCTACCTGACCATCCAATGTCAATTCAACGGTTTCATTTTGCTTAAACTGTTTTTTTAATCCTGAAATAGTAAACTCAGGTACAGGAAGAGTTTCAATCGCAGGCAATTCCGGTCGATATAGTTGTATGGCACTTTCAGTATTGTGGAAGCGATTTAAAATAATAATCTCTCTCTGATCCAATATCTTTGGCTCCAGATGAGGACTGAAAGCAGTTAGTAAATAACTACCACTGGTCAACGAATCGGGTAAATATATATGCCCGGAAGCACAATAGTTACTGACTGCCAGATTAACAGGCTGAATGTGAACGCCTTTAGTATTAACTATACATATATTAACCACCTTAAAATTGCAATCCTCAGAAAACAATACAGACATTAAAACCTCTTCACCACTAACGTAAATATTACGATCAGGGAGAATCCGGGTACAGTTTGCATGAATCCGAACAATCGCAATTAAAAAGATACCGACTAAAACAGATACTTTCTTTAATTCTCTCTTCATGATAATACTTTTAAATTCGTCATCTGAACAAATCATCCTCCCAAAACTCAGGGAAAGTACCATTCTGTACTCTCCCATTTGGTGGAATAGGCAAAGGCGAATCAACATAATGAAATTTAACATTTTTACTACCGGGTACACCCATTACATAAAAACGACGCTTGAACACCGAATTCAATTCAAAATAGCCGGCAACCATTTTCCCTGGATCTGATACACACTTAATGTTCGATTCTAATTGTGCATATACAGGGTCAAAAAGTTTACCATCAGCATCTAACTGACTGTTTAACGACCGGTAATAGTTGAAGGTATTCTTATTGATTCCAAAAACAGACAAATCAACAATCCAGCCAATCATTAAGCCATTTACATTTGTATATGCCTCATCCACTTCCAGCAAAACAGTGGGAAGAAAAAGCAGTTTTCGTTTTTTCAACAAACTTTCATTACCATATTCAGCCGGACCATATACAGGAAATACTCCGGATTGATAAAATTGAGCCCATGCCCAGATTGGTGGAAGAGGTGGACCAATATAATCAGGTGGAGGCAAAATAACATATTCTAATGTTCGAATCATTGAAACACGGTAATGTTTCAAATCTGATTCAACAGGAAAATCTGTGCTAACAGTGATTCCTGTTATATTATGAGCCATTGGAACACCACTCTGATCATATTTATACGTATTTAAAGTATCGGCTTCTGCGTAAATCGTATCCAGAATAACTGGTGGAGGCATCAGCTCATATGCAGACTCATACACCTCCCCATCAACTTCCACCTTAATGCTATAACTCTCACCAGCGAGAGCAGAAAAGTCAGGATGGAAGACCCCCGTTGAACTTTCGATAAGAGAATGACTGTTTCCTCCTTTATCGCTTATGAAAACTGAAGCTCCGCTCACTCCAGGAAAGCCTTCTTTACCATAAAAATCAACAGACCGCGTTATCTTTACATAACTTGACGAGGTGTCATTTGTCAGCAATGCTTCTATAACCAGAAAGTTATTATTTTTATCAATATCGGGGTGATAGACATCCTCGCAAGCACCTACACACACACATAAAACAAATAGTATAAAAAAATTTTTTTTCATTAAAACCGAAAATTATAGGTTAAAGAAGGTACTGGAATACCAATAATAGAGAGTTGATACAATCCATATGATTCTGGTAAGAAATCTTCACTTTTTTTCTGATAATAAATCGAGTATGGATTTTTGCGTGCATAAAGATTATAAACCGAAAATGTCCAGCTTCCCTTCCAATTCCTTTTACGTTTCAAATTCTCGTCAAAAGTTATACTTATGTCGAAACGATGATAAGTTGGCATTCTGTATTTATTCCGATCACTGTAAAAGACCACTTGTTCATTATTATAAACATATCGTTGTTCCGGTAAAGTAGTTGGTCTGCCAGATGAGAGTACAAAGTTACCAGACAAACGCCAACGCCTTGATATTTTATAATTTGCAACAATTGACAAATCATGAGGCCTATCGTACACCGAAGGATAATACCTGCCATTGTTTATTATTTCTTCGTCGAACGAATTATTTGTCTGACGCATCGTTCGAGAGTAAGTATAACTTAACCAACCATTTAATCTTCCAGCTGTCCGTTTTACCAACAATTCTACTCCATATGCGTAGCCATCAGCTTGCATAATATCCGTTTCGAGGTGATGATTCATCACCAGTTTTGCCCCATTTTTATATTCTATCAGATTTTGCAGATATTTATAATACCCTTCTATAGACGTTTCTATACCCTTTTGATTATTCTTAATAAAATAACCGATTGCAAACTGGTCAGACTTCAATGGAGCAATGTGGTAATCACAAATTTTCCAGTAATCCGCCGGAGATACTATTGAGGCATTCGAAATCTGATTCATATACTGATTCACACGTTGATATGCCAAACGTAAAGATGAACTTTCACTCAAAGTATATTTAAGTGAAAAACGAGGTTCAAATCCATCCCAGTTTTTAACAACTTCATTCTTCCCATAAACAACCGAGTCAACAACCGTGCCTATTGATGGACTTTTATTAGTATCGTAAAGATATACAGTATCTTCCCCTAGAGTGGCTGAACGAGAATAACGTAAACCCGCTGATATAGTAAGACGATTGCCCAGGTCAAACTCTACCCCACTATAAGCAGCTGTCCCCAAAGCTTGTTCATCAATAATTTTCTCAGGTTGTATTTCCGAGCCCTCCACAGTTCCCTTTATCTGACCAGGATTAATCTGTTGTCTGTTTACCTGTATTCCGGCATTCAACTTCAAACGAGTCGATGCCAAAAAGGTAAAATTGTATTTTAAGCCAAGATACTCAATCCCACTATTCAATTTATAATCCAGTAAAGAGGAAGCATTGTTGTGAGCATTCAGAGTAAAGTCATATTTACTATAAGAGGTATTCAGGTCTGAAATAATTTTTGATCCCAAAGACATTTTCCAGTTAAGTGCACCTATCAAGTTTTCGTATTGGTATAATGAATTCGAATTCAGATTAAATTCATCCGAGCTTGTATAAGCCATCAAATTCAGATTATTTCTGTCTGAGATCTGTATATTAACTAATCCATTAAGATCGTAAAAATGTGCAATGCTGTTACGAAACTTCACATTTCGCATCTGCCTTAAAATCCAGTCACTATAAGTTGAGCGACCTCCAATAAGAAAACTGCTTTTTTTATTCTTCACAAATGGCCCCTCTATGGTTAACCGACTATTAATCAACCCTATTCCTCCATACAGTTGCAAATGCTCCTTATCCCCCTCTTTCATTTTAATATCCATCACTGAAGCCACTCGCCCACCATAACTTGCAGGAAGTCCACCTTTGTAAAGAACAACATCTCTGATTCCATCAGGATTAAGAGTTGAGAAAAAACCAAACAAGTGACTGGTATTAAAAACGGGAGCTCCATTCAGCAAAACAAGGTTCTGGTCCGAATTCCCACCCCTCACATTAATACCTGAGGAAAGTTCTCCTGTACTTTGAATCCCAGGCATCATAACCACACTTTTTATCACATCAGCCTCTCCCATCAACACAGGCAACTCCTTTATCGTTCTGGCATTAACCCGGGTCATACTCATTTGTGTATCTGAACTGCTGTTTCTATCACCCTTTACGGTTATTTCATTCAAATTGTGTGTATCTTCAAACAGCTCCAAAAGTACGTCTCCATTCTCAATTAAGTCTATTTCTATAAATTGCGGTTCAAAGCCAATATAACTTAACTTCAACTTGTGCCTCCCGGTAGGCAATTCCAATACGAATTCCCCTTGTGCATTTGAAGTACCCGCTGCATTCAAGTCGGGTACCTGAACAATGGCTCCAATCAATCTTTCGCCATTCTTCCCATCAGTAATAATTCCTTTCAGTGTTGCCCGTGGGAAACGCCCCCGGTTAATAAAATTACCAATAGTCATAACTGATTGTGAATTATCTGGCATAACCAATCCGCCGGCTACCGACGTTGGAAACAGGACAATGGAGTTCTGAAAAAAACGAAATGACAAGCTTCCCTGATCAAGAACTTTATTTAAAGCCAAAGACAATGGAATATGATCCAGATGAGCATCAATATACAAACTATCC
Organism: Marinilabiliaceae bacterium; assembly: GCA_050296935.1. Classification (GTDB taxonomy): domain Bacteria; phylum Bacteroidota; class Bacteroidia; order Bacteroidales; family Marinilabiliaceae; genus Saccharicrinis. The sequence goes on from JBNKRV010000180.1 coordinate 14,882, forward strand.
AACCACTCTTGCTTGTAAAAGCTCCGTATATTATAATTCCGTTCTAAGTCTTTCAGAAACTGTTCAACAGGAACATCCTGGTAGTTTCCGGAAATTTTGATATCCTTGCTCTCTTGCTGTCCGAAAACCAACCCGATTATCCAGAAAAGGAAAACATTAATAATTAAATATCTTAAAATCATTTTAATATTTAAAACATAAAAAAGATAATTTTTAATTATAATTCACCTGATACTTCAAATAAATAAAGTTCTGAACATAGCAACCTAAATCACGATTAAAAACTATACAACGAAAATAGAAATCAGATTAACTACAATAAGGTTGTAATGTATTATATAGACTCCACTTATGTATCATATAGAGAAAAGAGGCTGAATTCCATTCAATAATCCTCACTAACAAAGAATTAATACTTTACTGAACTTTTCGGAATATAGTCCAATTCTCAAGCTTAGAAATCCACTTAAAGATATCATTCAATGTGGATACTTCTGGGGGATGATTCTTTCTTTTCCGAATTCACTCCTTCCGTAACGTAAATCACACCTTCAGTACTAATATTATTTTCAATACTGATGATACATGATTTTTTATTACATTTTATTTCGATGTAAGTTGACATCCGCCCAGATTGGTCAGAATATTGGAACTATCGGCTAAAATTCCGGAGTAAGCACTATTGATAAATACAGCATCAACAACTATTTGTCGGCCACCATCGTAATACTTGCCTGTATTAAATTGATACCATCCGGCTGATTCAGGCAGATAAACTTCCCTATTTGCTGCACCTGCTTCGGTGATTGGGGCCACTAAAAACGATTTTCCGAACATGTATTCATAAGGCTGTGTAACAGCTTGTGCATCTGACCTGAAATCCATAACCAGTGGCCTCATCATGGTAGAGGCATTATTGGTAACCTGCCAGGCTTGGGAATAAATGTATGACATTAAGGTATAACGAAGATTCAGCATTTTGCGCATATCAGCCTCAACCTCGTCGCCATATTTCCAGGGTTCGGTTTCGCTCATGTAACCATGCATACGAAAAATCGGATTAAATACGCCCCACTGAAACCAGCGGATAAGCAGTTCATGATAATTTTATCGGTATACTATGCTTCACCCGGGCGGAAGAAACCTCCTATGTCAGTGGTCCAGTAAGGCATTCCGGTAATGGTATAGTTTAACCCGGCTACAATTTGAGGTTTGCAAACTGATAAAAAAAGGTAGCGCCAGGGAATTTCATTTCAAATATGATTCACCCGAACGCTACCTCCTGTTTAAATATATTATTTAATAAACTTCCAGTAATCGAAATTGAACAATTCACCATCGCTACCTACAAAAACGAAATACAAATCGTGAACGCCCTTAACTTTATCGGCCTTGGTGGTGAATGTTTTCCAGCTATCTGCTCCTCCGGTATTGGTAATTTCACAAATACCAATTAACGGGCCATCTTCAGCATCAACACGAATCTCAATTTTTCCACCGGTTACAGATGCAACTGTTGCTTCGAACTTCTTTGCGCCATTGGCAAAATCTACACTTCTTACTTTTAGGAAATCTTTATCGTTGATTTGTGTAACATACATTCCTTTAGAATCTTTTGCTGTTTTCAAACCTTCGGACCAGGCAATAGTTTCAGCTTCGGTTCTTTTATAAGGGTTTAAGTTTTCCAGGCTTGTTTTTATACCTTCTTCTGTGGGAATGATTGATGGTATGGTTCCATCGGTATTATACTTAAACTCTTCCAAACAGGTAGAACGCCTGAATCCACCACCATCAGGTAAAGCTTCATTATGGTAAAAGAAAAACGACTTCCCTTTATAATCAATGATTCCGGAATGATTGGTAAAAGCAAGTTTATCATAACGTTCCATGATTAATCCTTGGTATTCCCACGGTCCGGTTGGCGATGTGGATGTTGAATACCCAATAGATTCAGGTACACCATTAGCAGCAAAAATTAAGTAATAGAGGTTGTTGCGTTTGTAAAACCATGGGCCTTCTACATACTGAGTACCGGGCGTGCCATCTTTTCTTACACTTTTGCCAAACGACCCGGACACCATATCAACGGCAACAATACCGTTTTTACCAATATTCTTGTCGTACGAAATCATATCTTCATTCAATTTCACATACCAAACATCGGGATTGCCCCAGTACATCCAGGCTTGTCCATCGTCATCAATAAATACAGTAGGGTCAATATCGTTCCACAGATGATCGCTCTCAATGAGTTGTTTGCCTAATGCGTCAGTAAATGGCCCATATGGCGAGTCGGCCACCAAAACACATATACCTGTTCCGTGAATAGGCACATAGAGGTAATATTTGCCGTTTCGTTGAATACACTGAACAGCCCAGGCACCATTTTTCTTTTTTGCCCATGCAATATCTTTTTCTAACGAAGCTACTGCACCATGGTCGGTCCAGTTTACCATATCTGTTGTTGAATAACAACGCCAATCGTACATGGTAAAGAAATTGTTGACCGTGTTGTCCTCATCGTGCGATGTATAAAGATAAACGGTATCATTACAAACCATTGGTGCCGGGTCGGCAGTAAAATAGGTTTGAATAACTGGATTTTGTGAAAATCCTACTGTTGTGAAAAAGATCAACAACAACACTGCTTGTAAGACTTTTTTCTGCATTCTGTTTCAAATTAAAAATTTATTCATTGTTTAATTCCGGTTCGCAACAACTTTGCTCAAGTTTTTGGGCGTACTTTTTCTCTTTAACCAAGAGAATAACGCCTAGAATTATTTCGGCAAGGGCAAAATAGTTTACATGCTTAGAGTTTGTTTTTGTTGTAGTTACTCTTTGCTCATTATTAAATCCCTGAGATTGATTAAAGTTGTTCGTGTTATTGGTTACATATTCGGTATTGATGTTGGTATTGTATGTGTACGAAATGAAATTGTTGGCGCCACTCAGTATTACTACAAAGGCAAAAACAATTACCACAAGCCTATAAATAGTTTGTTCTCTGACATTTAATTCACCAATAGACTCGTCTTCTAAACCAAAGTAAGGTATTATTATATCTGTTTTCAGAATAAAGAAATAAGCCACAGCCAAAGGCACTGCAATAGACGCTGCCATTGACAATACAATGGTAAACAGAAACAGCCCACCTGCCCCCACCTGTGAACTCATACCCAGATAGGAGGAAATAACCCCCGCAATATTCAGTAAGGCCGGAGAAGCTTGTACTGCTTTCCAAAAAGCAATTACCCCTATTATTTTAAGGGTAATTGATATTATTTGTTTCGGTTTCATTCTTTATTTGAATCAAAATTTTTATCAGAACTAAATTTATAAAGCAATACGCCGTGTGCCGGAACTTTAATAGCCAGCTTTTCGGAGTTGGCATCTAAGTCTGCAACATCTTTCTGACGCCAGAGGTCACGCACGTTAACTTTTCCTGTGATGCCTAATTGTCCGAAATCATTGTACTGAGTATCGATAACCTCCGTTCCGAAATTGCAGAACCCAACAGCACGACTGCCATCTTCGAGTTCTTTTACATAAATTCTTAAATCACCGATGGTTTGTATACAGTTAGCTTGTTTGCCAAGCGGATCCTGATTTACATCAATTACCTCATCGTTGGTCAACAGGTTAAGGGTGAAATCATCGAGTTGCTCCATGTCGCAACCAATTAAAAGAGGTGCGGCAAAAAGACTCCACAAACTAATGTGCAAATATTGTTCGTCGGGTTTTAGCTTGCTGGGATGGGTATTTCCCCAACCAACATGGCCAACAACCAACATATCGGGGTCGTTCCAATTACCGGGTTTGGCATAAGGAGCCGACTTTTCATGGTCAATAGCAATGTTTTTCATGCTTACCCAAGTGTCGGTAATATCGTTAGTAGTGCGCCAGCAATTACCGCCAACCGAGCCGCCCCATTTCCAAACGTCGGACATACCATATTGGCATACACTATAAACAATATCACGAGGTTGCTTACGAAGGTAATAGCCCATCAATTTGAAAGGTTTCATGGCAGTTTCCAACTCTCCTCCACCATTGTAGGATAGCGATGACACTTTATAAGGATCATTATCGGGCAAGCCATCAATTACGTTTCCATAGCTACACCAGTCATATTTCAGGTAGTCGAAGCCCCACTCTGCATAAGTTTCAGCATCCAGTTCCTCAAAACCAAAACTACCTGCACAGCCACCACATGACCATGGGCCGGGGCTGGAATACAGGCCTATTTTCAAACCAAGACCATGTACATAACCGGCAAGGCCTTTCATGTCGCCAAACCTTTTGTTAGGCACAATTCTCCCGTTGGTATCTCTTAATTCACCTCTTAGTGAAGCATCTTCCGAATCGCGATGGTTATTCCAGAAATCATCTATGTTAATGTATGTCCAACCGTGATTGATAAGCCCGCTTTTAACCATGGCATCGGCCGCACTTTTTACTTTTTCTGCAGACACCTCTTGAGCAAAACAGTTCCAGCTGTTCCATCCCATAGGCGGCGTTAAAGCAATTTGATCACCGCACTCAATACGAAATTCTCTCTCATCAATGCCTTTTTCATTTTTTGCCTGCAGGGTTACAACATAAGTACCTTTCTTTGCCAATTTCCCTGTTATTAAACCTGATTGTTCGTCAATTACCAACCCTTTAGGCAGCCCTTTAACCGAAAAAGCCATTGGCCTGATACCAGTTGCTGTAACAAGAAACCGAAACGGCGAGCCCGGGCGCACTCCAAAAACCCTGGCTCCGGTTAATCTTGGCGTATCTGCAGGTTCAGGCGTAAGAATATAAGGCTCGCTGGCAATTGGATTATAGGTCTCAAATGTATTAACTCCTGTGGCTTCAAATTTGGCATCAGCCCAGTTAGCATGGTCATAATAATTGCCATTGCCGCCATCGCCTACCACCAGTTCAACTTTCTTTACGCCGGTTAATGCAATAGAACACTTTTTAGCCGAATCGCCTAAATGCATTACGCCACTGGACCAGAGTTTTTCACCATCCCCATAAACTTCAAATTCTACGGCAGGTTCGTGGCCTTTCACCTCATCATCAAGGCCGACTTTTGCTGAAAACAGCTTTGCATTTCCATCTGTTAAAATGGTTAAGGAGCTTATGGCATGAGTCGCAAAGCCACGTTCAAAAGTTTGCCCGGCAATGGTCATGGTATTGCCATCCAACGACTTGTTTTTCACAGGCATGCCATACCCTTGGGTGGCTGTACTTAAATCCAGCTCGTCGAGCCAAACAGTTTTATTTGCCCTATTTTGTAGCCCACAAGAGCAAAGCAATAGAATAAATCCGATAATACCTGCTAATGCACTATGCTTCATTACATTCATAAATCTATATTTTTATTATCCTTTAAAATTTAACAGACACTTTTTCTCCGTTGTATTTAACAATTCTATCAAACGATTCAACAACCTCATCTCCTGCTGCTTTGCCTTTTACTACTTTAACAATACGGAAATTCCGCTCTTTAAGCATTCCCGGGAAATCACCTTCGCGGCCATTAATGGTTAATATTTGTTCAGCATCATTCCAGTTAAAAGTAATGGTTGAATAAATACCTTTTTCATAATTGTAATTGTCATTTTCATCCTCATACAAAATAAATTCGCCATCGGCACCTTCGTAAACCCTTATTTCGAGGTTATCCCAATTCTTTTCCTCAGCGTATTGTACTTTGGGGCCTATTGGAATAATACTGCCTGCTTTAATATAAACCGGCACGGTATTGATGGTGGTTTCCCTGGTAATTGTCTGGCCACCATTAAATTTCTCATTGGTCCGGAAGTCGTACCAATCAGCACCTTTGGGAAGATAAACAGTTGTTGATTTAACCGGGGTAAAATCCACTACCGGGAAACCATCTTCGCCTATTTCCTGCCCTGCATCCCAACCGGTTTTTTTATCAACTTTCACTACTTTTTCTGGTGTGTATTGCGCTTTAAGTACAGGGGCAACCAAAATGGATTTTCCAAACAAGTATTCGTCATTCAAATCCCATACACTTTTATCCTGAGCAAAATCCATCACCAAAGCACGCAAAAAGCTACCTTGTTTATTCGTAACATCCCACGAAGTAGAGTAAATATATGGCAACAATGAGTAACGTAGTTTGATGGCGCTTTCAATGGCATCGTAAATTGGTTCGCCTTTTTTTCCGAAATAATATATTTCTCTTTTAAGGTCTGTACCATGGGAGCGCATCATAGGTGTAAACACCCCATATTGCAACCAGCGCACATACAACTCCTGAAAAAGTGGATTTTTTGAAGCTGTTCCATCCATACTAGATTTATTGTAAGCACCGGCAAAAAAACCGCCGATATCAGAGTTGAAATTAGGATTGCCCGTAAGGGTGAAGTTAAGTCCCGCAGGAATCTGATTACGCAATGCATCCCATGACGACCCCAGATCGCCCGACCAAACATTGCAGCCATAGCGCTGTTGGCCAGCAAAACCGGAACGGGTTAAAATAAATACACGCTTATCGGATGATTGCTTGCGCTGATGATCATAAACACCCCCAACTGTTTCAAGTGGGAAGGCATTGCGCACCTTTCTGAAAGAGCCCAAATAAGTTTTATTGTCAAAATCCTCAGGCTTCACATCCAAATGGTCAGGCTCAGTTGAGTCCATCCACCAGCCATCTATTCCCAAAGAGAAAAGTCCTTTATTCAGGTATTCCCAATAGATATCTTTTGCTTCCGGATGATAGGCATCGTACACCTGAACACCTGATGGAACATTCATATCTGGCGGCCAGCCTTCTATTCCTGACTGTGGCCATGTTTGAAAATCCATCAACATGCCTTTTTCCTGCAATATTTTAAATTGTGGCGTTTGGGGGCCAAAAGATGCCCAGATAGATATAATAAGGTGGGCATTGAGATTATGCACATCGTCAACAAATTTTTGCGGCTCGGGAAATCCAGGGTTTAAAAACTTCATGGCATTCCAATGATAATTGTCGCCCCAATATTGCCAGTCCTGAATAATACCATCTAATGGAACTCCCAATTTGCGGTACTTTTCTACCACGCCTACGGTTTCATCCTGGCTTTTATAACGCTCTCTACTTTGCCAAAAGCCATACGTCCAGAGTGGAAACATAGGCACTTCGCCAGTTAAGCTCCTCATTTGGGTGACTACTCCATCGGCATTTTCGCCATACATAAAATAGTAGTCGATACAATCGCCAACTTCTGAAAGGAATTCTGTTCCGGCTTCATTGTCGGTAAAGGTTGTTGGTGAATAATTATCCCAAAACAAACCGTAGCCTTTCACCGATTGAAAGAAAGTAGTAAAATCCCAGGTATTATTCTGTACCATATGAACTTGTTGATTACGTTGCGACATTTTACCGTTCTGTAAAATTCCAAGCCCATATATCGCCTCATCCTTTTCGAGGGTGAAAGATTGTTTTATTGAGTATGTTTCCTCTCCTGCATCGTTAAACGGTTTAAAAGTGCTACTCCCGGGCTTTTCAGTTAAAAGCATTTTGCCCTCTGCTGACATGTAGGAAACTGCACCTGAAATTTTATTAACATTTACTGTCAAAGCTTCGGTTACTATGGCAATAATGGTGTCTGATTCATTTACAGAAAAAGCAGCTTCCCCGGCCTGTTTCACAACTGAAAGGCTCTTTTTATCAATCTTTTGCCCGGGCAAATATTTTACTACACGTACTATTTCTGGTGAATAAAACTGCACTTCAATCACCGTAGAATCAATGGTCGTTTTTATTCCTAAAGCTGTTTTCTCATACGACTGCTCACCACAGCCAACTAACAGCATTAATATTAACGCTAATGGATAGTAGATAAATCTCATTTTCATAAATTTTTATATTACTTATTTGGGTGCACAGATAAAAAAGTAAAGCATTTTACAACTTATCTCGGTTTCTTGTATTCATTCCTTTTTAAAAAATTGTATTTAAAATATTTTTTAGTCAGACAAAGGCGCATTAAGTGCTTGATTATCTGCTAACCTGAGTTCGATATAAAATTAATGGCTCAAATCGCTTACAAATATTGAGTTTTAAGGAATGTTTGCGAAAGCATAGCGGGCTATGGTAAGCAAATATGACGCAGAAAATCGGTATTTATAAGTGACATTCATAGCTTTTCTGTAAATAATCGATTTACGGCTCTAAATTTTATCACCATAGCTCGCCATGTCTCAAAAATTTATATTGTAAATCAATCATTTACTGAATTTTGAGCTCGCTAATTTTAATCGAACTCAGGTTAATAACTACTTCTGCTCACACCTGGCACTTTGCATATCTTCTCAACAGATATTGCTGACGATACTTCTATATAAAAAATCACTATTGTCCGGTAAATATTCGATTTTAATTATTTGTTAACCTTTGTCTTCGAGCCAGACAGGCTTTTACTTTTTCGCTACAGCTCGAAAAAGTAAACAAAAAGAGCCGCCGCTGACATGAAAAACCTAAAAATC
>JBNKRV010000181.1:0-23144 GCA_050296935.1 Marinilabiliaceae bacterium
TAATTCCCTTGATGGTTAAAGAGAACCGTTCCGAAAGTTAACCTGAAATGCTATTGCTTCTCAAATGCCGGAAATCCGGAACGGTTCTCTATAAGCATGCTGTACTTCAGAACCGTTCCTTAAATAATATCAGGCACATCCTGCGTATCAAACGTATTGTTAATCAGTGTTCGTATATAAATTCCAAACTCCCGACTTTAATGAACAGGCACTAATTAACAACCTGAATGCTGAAATTTTACCCGGACTCAGTTTTTTACATCATCCGGATTTTAAAGTTATTCAATATTTCTACAACTTTTTCTGACTCATGTCTGGTTAAGATCTGACTCATTGGCAAACTAAGAACTTCCTGATGTATTTTCTCCGTTAACGGATATGATAAACCATTCCAGGCTTTATATGCTTTTTGCTTATGAGGTGGAATCGGATAATGAATCAGTGTTTGAATATTATTCTTTTCCATATATTGATGTAATTCATCACGCCTGGTGTGTCTGATTACAAATAAATGCCAGACGTGATTCATGTGATCCGGTGGATTCTCACCTCCTTTACCGGTTGTTGGCAGAATAATATCCGGGTGCGTTATACTATTTAAATAGAAATGCGCAATTTCATTCCGTGTTTGATTATCCCTGTCCAAACGTTTTAGCTTAACCCGCAAAACGGCAGCCTGTATTTCATCCAACCTTGAATTTAAACCCTTATAGTCATTTACATATTTTTTTGATGATCCGTAGTTAGCTATAGATCGTATCACCGTAGCCAGTTCTTTATCATTTGTTGTTACTGCTCCTCCATCGCCTAAGGCTCCGAGGTTTTTACCCGGGTAAAAGCTATGACCAGCGGCATCGCCAAGTGATCCTGTTCGCTTATACTGATATTCATTAATACACACCTGTGCCCCACCGGCCTGCGCATTATCTTCAATTATCTTTAAATTATACTTCTCGCTGAGCTCTTGTAATTTACCCGACCAACATGATCTTCCATACAGATGTACTAATAAAACAGCCTTGGTTTTGGAGGTGATATGATTTTCAACATCAGCAATATTCAGGTTGTAGGTACTGATATCAGGCTCAACCAATACAGGCTTCAGTCTATTGTCGGTGATGGCAAGAATGGTAGCAATATAGGTATTGGCAGGCACAATAATTTCGTCTCCCTCCTGCATAAAACCTAACTCGATATAGGCTCTGAATATTAATCGAAGTGCATCTAGCCCATTTCCTGTTCCAATACAATATGGTGAGCCAATATAGGTAGCATATTCTTTTTCAAATGCCTCTACTTCCTCACCTAATAAATACCACCCTCTTTTAATGACTCTGTTTACAGAATCGGATAACTCAGGCTCAAAACTTTCGGTGATCTTTTGTATATCTAAAAACTTAATCATTACGCCTCAAAAATACTTGAATATTTATTTACCCATTAAAAATATAAATCCTAAATGATGAAATTAAATCACAACTCTTTTAAAATTATTATCTATCAGGGAATAAAACCCTGACAATTGCATCTTTAACACACTCAATGATGTTTGTGAATTTACAGTTATCCGGGGTAAATTAGTTAAGTGAGATCCATGTTCTTTAAATACATTACCTAAGTTGGTAGTAAGAGCAGTATGAAAACCAACTAAAGTAACCAACTTAATTTCTCTACCGGAAACCTCCTTCTTACTCCCGAACGGATATGCAAAATGACGGATTTCTTTGCCGGTTTCTTTTTCTATTCTTTTTTTTGAACCTTCCAACTCCCTAAAAACCTCATCCTTACTCAATTGCTTCAAAGATTGATGAGATATTGTATGTGCACCAATTGTAACTAAAGGATCTGATGCTAACTCATTAATTTCGTTCCAGTTCAGGAGATATTCTGAATCATCAACAGGTAAACTCACCTGGTATTTTTCAATCACTATTTTAAACTCGCTAATACTTAACTGCTTGTCATTAATAGCATTACGTATCTTATTAAATACATTCTCCTTTTGTAAGGGATTACTACTATTGGCTGCTAACGTAAATTGAGCCCCATTGATTTCAATATTGTCGTTGTGAAGCACCAGTTCCTCAAGATAATACCACCATAGAAACACTTTGTTATCAGGGAAATCAGTACACAAATATATAGTGAATGGAACCTTATATTTTTTAAATACTGGAAAAGCATACTGATAATTATCCTTATAACCATCGTCCATAGTAAAAACAACAAACTTTTTATTGCCTTTTATATATTCATCCAGCTGATCCAGAGTGATGATGTCATATTGATGTTTTATAAAAAACTTAATAATTGCTTCCAGGTGATCCGGAGTAATCTCCAGACTCAAATGATTATGAACACGGAGTCTATCTTCTTTTGGTATCACTCTATGAAACATTAAAATAGCACCCATCCCTTCATACTTTATTGAAAACAACTTGTGCAGCCCAAGCTTTTCCATCAATGGAGCCAGTTTTAATGCCAATAATTTCTGATAGTACTTAATCATATATTCTGTTTACAAATCCGCTGTAATGTCACTTAATTTAACGTACTGCTGAGCTCTTAACCGTTAATATTCTCAATAATGGACTCACCTTTTGATAAACCTTATTAATCTTTTCTGATGCTTTCATTAACCGTTCCAGCTTACCTATATCTTCCGCTGATAAGGGGTTTATGTTGATCAGCAGTGCAAAATATACAATTCCAAACATTCCACTACCTATTATTAAACCTGTAATACTCATAAACAGACTCTTAAATGGGTAAAATAATCCTATGGTAAGTAGCATTAAGGCTCCATATTTCACAAAAAACTGAAACTTATATTTTATTACAATATATTTTCTGAGCATTTGAAGCATTATTAAACTGGTGGCTAATTCCCCGATTAAAGTTGTACAAGCCACTCCCATAATGCCATATAACTTCATTAAATAAACACTTACTACTATGCTGAGAACCATCATTAATCTGGAATAGAGTACAATTTCGATACGTTCTTTTAAATGTATTACAAAGCTTAAGGCATAAAACAATCCGTTGACAATTACGCTAAAAAGAATAACCAGAGTTACATGAAATGCAGGTAAATATTTTATTTCAAAAACATGAGTGATGATACTTTCTCCAAATAAAAGAAAATACATAAATGGAAGCATAAACAATGGCATGAGTACATTTAATGTAAACTGGTAAAAATCGTTTAACTCCTGATCGCTACTTGATTTTGAAAAACGCTTGAAAAATACGGGTTTTAGCACCGATTCAAATTCCCGAAAAGGCAACACCTTATAAAACAGATCAAATATTTTTAGTGCAAAACCATAAAGACCTACAAATAAAGGTGATGAAAGTGCTGCAATTATATATTGGTCGCTTGTTCGTCCTACTACTCCATACCCTAATTCTGAAAAAAATGATAGAAAATAAAATCTGGATATTCGTTTTACAACATGCACATCTGCTTTTTCGTCTTTAAAATTCTTTCTCCAGTCAGCAAACAACATATACAAATTTCCAAATGCAAAAACAGAATATATCAGTGCACCGGCCGACTCAATATATAACAATAGATTAACATCAATGGATTGAAGAAAGATGAGATAGCAGGAACCCCGGAATATCACCACAAATACATTGGCCTGTGCGCTTACTTTATGTTTCAACACCGATGCCAGTATTGCTTCTGACAGCACCTTTAATGCATAGCAAAAAACAAAAATATTAAAGGAAGTCAGGTATTGATTAAAAGACTCTATATTAAAGAATTCGCCAACATGATTTCTAAGCAGATATAAAATCAGCGTAAATAATACAATCAACAGGTAGGAAATGGCTGTAAAACTGAACAGCAGCCTTTTAACCAGTTTAAAATTACGTTTTTCAACTAACTCCGGTACAAACCGAATAAGCAGGTTTTTAACAGGGCTGGTTATAAAAATCTGATAGATGAAAAACAATCCAAAAATAAACAGATATGTTCCATACACATCAACCGGAAGTTTTCTGATTACCAGAACAGTAGCAACTAACCCCAGAAGTTGTGAAATAATTTTTCCGGCATAAACCCACAAGGTGTTGTTCACCAATATTTTGTCATTAGATTCTTTCATCGCTGGAACTATCAGTTTCTCTTAAACATTTCCTTACCTAACATTCTCTTGATCAAGAATTTTATGTATTCAAATTTTAACACCCATTCAATTCTTACTGAAGTACTTTCAACATCAATACGATGTATATGAAAGGGGATCTCATCATCACTTATTCCGTTTACACCAAAAGTAACATCACAACAGGATTCAATTTCTTTAAATAATTGTTTTGTTATGGAATGATCTCTAAGTGGAAATGCAAACAACCTGTATGGCAGATCAAACTCTGACTGAACCCATTGAATACTTTGAATCGTCTGTTGTTTCTGATCTTCCAGAGATAACTCATCGTATTTCGGATGATCCATGCTATGACCTCCAAAAGCAAAACCATCCTGCAACATCGCATTTATCTGTTCTTTATCCAGGTAAAGATGATGGTCTTTCAAATACCTTTGCAAATCAATATTAAACAAAGCGAGTAGCTCATCCAATACATTCGACTTTGAATAATCAACCTGTTCCAATGCCTGATAAAAGTTCGTATCCGTCACGTTTATTTGTTGAAATATATCAGTCCATGCAACCTTCTTTTCTATGATGGAATTTTCGTCAACCCTTTGATGGAGCAGATTCTTTTTCCGCTGAAAATGCAAATCTTTATTAGCAACAAATGGCGGATTCAAGAAGATCGCTCCTGACAAACGATACTTTTGAAGGATTGGATAAAAATGATTATAAACCACACTTAATCCATCATCGAAGGTCAGATAAAAACGATTACCATCCATCCTTTTACCACTCAACACATTCTTAATAATCTCATCGTGACTAACTCCTTTAAAATGCCCGGTTAAGTATTTAACATCACTTTCAAATTCTTCAGGCGAACGATACACATTTTTATTAATTTTTAAATCCGGATCAATTCCTTTTATGCTGTGATAATTGATCACAATTAAACGGTTTTTAGCCAGGTACTGAAGTAGCTTTAACGGAAAAACTCCGGAAACTATAAAAAGTGCTTTTTTAATACTATTTTTAATTTTCTTCATCCACTATTCGCTTTTATAGGCTATTTCTTTTTTATTGGAAGGAAAGAAAAACAGAAAGGCAAATACATTGAAAACATCACGCAATATCTGATTTAATATCCGTCCCAACCATCCTTTAAAACCTGTTTTTCGCATGGATATTAAAACTGCCAACACCGTCATTATCACATAGAAGAGCATAAACTCCGGTCTTTGTAAGCCAATGGAAACAAAAGCACAGCTAACCAAAATACCAAGTGTAGGATCGCTGCTTAAAAATCGTTTAACAACATACTTATTCAAAAGGTGGTCGCGATATAAAACTGCTCTGGGAAACACATGGGATCCATCTAAAAATGAATTCCAAAGTCGTTTTTCATCTTTATAATCCACGGTATGATGATTGGCCATTCGTTCCTTTTTCCGAAGCAAGAATACTTTTTTCTTAGCCAACCTATACCCCAAATCTAAATCCTGTCCTTTCTTGAATTTCGAATTCATTCCTCCTACCGAATCCCAGATTGATTTTTTAATGGCAAATAATCCACCTGTTGTATACTGAATAGTATCTTCGGCACAAAATATCTTCTGATAAAAGTCTTTACGTATATAATTCCAATCCATATCATAGTAGTAATTCATAAAATTACCCGACACAAAATCATATCGTAAATGCTGCTTTTCGTCTATGATCAATGGCAAAAACTCATCATTAATTTCCATATCACCATCCATAAACAGTAAGCTATCGCCCTTTGCTTCCTGTGCTCCAACGTTTCTGGCAATTGCAGCATTATACTCACCAGTAAGCACAAACACCTTTACCTGCTGATAGTTTTTGGCTAATTCCGTACTCCCATCGGTGGATTGTGAATCAACATAAATAACTTCTGCCGAGTAATTATTCTTTTCAATCGCCATAAAAATACTGTCCATGCATTTTTTTAAACGCCATCCTTCATTTCGGCCTATGATGATAAATGAAATCATATTTTACTAATATTGATAAAAGGTTTATCCTTGCAATTCCTGTATCTACTGTAAATTTTTCAGCACATTTCTCTTCCGTACAAATGCAATTACGGTTCGCAATATCTGTATCAGAAATCCAACATTGGCGGCTACCACAGAAGCATGTCTACGATAGTAACGATGCCACATTTTTAAAGATGTTTGTGAATAGGGATTATTAAATGACTTAAGAAAGGAGTTCCAGGATTGTTTGATAAAACTTTTCCCTTCTCCTGTATTTTCAATAAATGAATAGATTTTAATACTATAACTGATATAGCAAGGGTACCCTTTACTTTTTACCCTTAAGGTAAAATCATAATCGGAAGCATATTGAGGAAAATTCTCCTCATCATATCCTTTAACTTCTTTAAATATTTTTACAGGTATTAAAGTGCCCCTACCATTTAAGCACATGGTTGGATGAATCCCCTGAAGGTTATTTGTATAGGGCGTAAATGCCTGGTGATATTTTACTTCTTTGGCCTTCCACCAGTGAATATCTTTTAATCCGGAATAGAATATATACTCTTTGTCTTTTTCAATCAGGTTCAAACATCCCAATACGGCTTCTGAATTTTCTTTATGCAGCTTGACTAACTGCTCAATAAACTGAGAATCAAAATAAGTATCATTATTTAGGGTAATCAGAATATCTGCACCTAATTCAATGGCTTTATTACACCCCTGATTCATCGACTTCGTCCACCACCAACTGCCATCTCCTTTTACAACATAAACATCAGGATAATACGTATTTATGTCGTCACTGGTACCATCATCAGATCCATCATCAACAACCACAATATTAAAGTCGTTATACGATTGTTCTTTTAAAAATTGCAAACAATCCAGAGTAAACTTTTTACGATTATGAACAGCTATTACTACAAATACATTCATGCCTCTTTACTATTTATTTTTTTAATGTGATCGGATGTGTTAATCCGGAACCTCGCTATACCATCAATTTTTTCTATAAATCCCTTACAGGTTGATCTTTATGATCCATAAAAAGCACCGGCATTAATGTTAACGCTATAAAAAAAGGTTTATGAAAATACACCTGAGAAAAGCCTATTAAAAAAACAGTAAACAATGCAAACAATGCCATTCTTTTGTCGGTTTCCCATTCCTCACTCATCCTGTAAAATGATTTATACACCAACATAAAATACAGTATAAAAATCAGCCCCCCGTAGGTGGCCAAATGATAAGTTACACCGTTGTTCCGGTGTATAACCCGCCCCCGGGTTTCTCCTTTAAACCGAGTTTCATCAGAACGACCAAGACCCAATACCGGATTTTCACTAAAATCCTGCATATCGAGCCATGCACTCTTAAACCGGGTGTTATATGTTGTATTGGTAAAACTCATTTTACTCATCACCTTTGCACCCAGAAATTCAACTGAGAAGAATATAACAACACTGGCAATGATCATGACGGGTAAAAAAATCCATCGGCTTAAAGAATCTTTATTTAAAAATAAATAAGCCGACAAAACAAAGGCTAATACAATAATACCTGAAGTTGAAAATGTGGAGATGATACCTATTAAAATAACATTCCCTTTTCGATTGAATATTGTACCGGTTTTAATAATATTAAAGAGCAAAGCCACCATTAAAAATCCGGAAAATGCACCTGGCTCCCAGAATGGTCCTGAATTACGTAATAACCAGGTTAAACTTTCACCACCCGGATTAATGGTATATAAAATTACACTGGGCCAAACGGTATAACTCTGATCTGTAATTAAAGGATTGGAAAATAATGGTGCTATTGTATGTTTTAAAAAACTATCAAAACTACCTATGTATGAAAACAAGTAAAAAAACAAACTGGTATACACCGAAAAACATAGTATATCAATATAATATTGAATGGTGTTTTTGCCAACAGACTTTATAATCAGATAAGCAAATATGATTCGAATATGCAGTCCTGAAAAAGTAAGTAGCGGCAATTGATAAAATTTCAGCATTTGCCCCATCTGAACTGCGAGGGCAGTCAATATGTATATCACAAAAAACCGGTCTGACTTTTTTCTTCGTATAATAAATACGGCAAGGGGCACAGCCAAAAAGGCAATCATCATAACAATATGAGCCTTGTAGAAAAAAGGGATACCCGAAAATGCGATTAACAGGTAAACCAATAAATAATCCGTTATTTTAGTGAGGTTTAACATTGAATACAAGACAAATCAAATATTACAAACAGATTGATAGAACTCTTTATACTTATTAGCTACATCTTTTATATTAAAATTATCCTTAATATGTTTTCGGGCGTTTTTCGATAAAGATTCTTTCATATTTCCATTGCAACAAAATTCTATTCCTTTGGCTAAATCTTCCGCACTTTCCGGTAATGCCAGATATCCATTCTCTTTATGCTTAATCATATCCTCATTACCACCAATTTTAAATGCGGTTACCGGTACACCGCAGCTCATGCACTCCATTATTAAATTGGATAAGTTTTCCTGTAGCGAAGGCACCACAGCCACATCTACAGCTGACATATATTTTACAAGTCGCTTATTTTCTTTAACTTCTCCTATGAAATGCGCCTTCAATCCACCCACTTCCTTTTGATCACTTTTCTCTCCGATTATCACTACCTCATAATGGGGGGTTAAGTAATTTAACGCATTACTTATATATGCATACCCCTTTCTTGTTTCGGACAAGGCATCAACAGCTGCAAATAAAATCAGGTTTTTAAACATTGGTAACCCCAACTCTTCTCGCACCGAAACTTTATTTTCAGGAGCAAACTTTCTGGTGTTAATTCCATTAGGAAGACTTACAATATTTGCGGCTTTTCCAATTGAACTTTCTTTTACACAAGAAGTCATCCAATTGCTTAATCCCACAAATGTTATATTTTTCATGTTACTGATAACCTTCTTTTTCCTGTTATGATGCGCCTTACTTAAGTCATTACTCCTTTTTGAATGAAGTACCGGACAATTGCCACATTGCACTTTATAACGACCACAATACTCATCGTAATGGCAACCTCCTGTGTACCACCACATATCATGCAATGAAATTACTACCGGAATATCAAGACCTTTTAAGGTATTCAGGTTCATAAACCCCCTGTTTATCCAGTGAATATGAACTACATCCGGCTTCTCCGCTTCAATTCGTTTCTTCAGGTTACAGGCGGGGCTTCCTAAAGAAAACATTTCCCGGTTTCTTCCTCCCCTTAATCTTATAATCCATTTTTCAAGTTTAACGAATACCTTCGTCTGAATTTTATTACAACAACCGGTATTTATTTTAATTACCGATTTATTCTTTGAGCGTTTTGCCCCCACCCACATAACGGACTCAACATCTACTTTCTGAAGTCCTTTATGCAATCGGAAGGCTGCTCTACCTGCACCCCAAAAATCTTTACCACACAATTGAAGTACTTTCATTTTTCTTTTATTAATACTGGATTTCAAGTGCCGGAATTCTATTGCGATAACCGGAACTTTTATTGTGATTCTGTTTTATATTAAAATTTATGCCGGTATAACTATATTCCGTTACAAACCCGGCACTTTCAAAAATATAACCTCCTGATTTTCATCCAACAAACAGCCATTAAGCTTTTTTTGAATTATTGAACTTATTATAATAATCGTATTTATATTTTTTCCCCTCCATACGACTGGCATTTAAAACGAGTCCTACATTTGAAAAGTCCTTATCCTTAATTTCTGATAATACCGATTTTAGTATGTGCTCTTTCGTAAAATTCTCTCTTACAACAAATAAATTCACATCTGAGTGTTTCATTAATATGTAAGCATCACTCAACACACCCAATGGTGGGGTATCAATAACTATATAATCGTATTCTTTTTTAATATCATCAAACAACTCCTTTGTCATTTCGTTACCGATCAACTCCAATGGATTTGGAGGAATGATTCCTGGTGTTATAATATCCAGATTGGGTATTCCTGAATCCTGAATAATGTCGTTTAATGAAGCATCTTTAATATAGTATGAACTTAAGCCTATTGATTTCTGAGGTTTAAAATCCTGAAACTGATTATGTTTACGCAGGTCAAACCCTACCAGTATTGTTTTCTTACCCAGAGTTGCAAATGAAGTAGCCAGATTGTATGAAATAAAACTCTTACCTTCTCCTGCAACACTTGAGGTGACTAATATTGTTTTATGCTCCTCTCCCCTCATAAAATAGAACAAGTTTGTACGAATGGTTCTATAGGTTTCAGCAATAGGTGATGTTGGAGATTCATTAACTACGAGGTTGCCTTCGTTATCTGTTTTTTTAATCACCGTTCCTAAAAATGAAGTATTGGCAAACTTCTCTGTCAGCATTTCCTCATTTCGGATCTTATCATTAATGGTTTCTGAAATTGTAATTAAAAGAACCGGCAGTACAAATCCAAGAAAAAAAGCCATCACCAGGTTAATTTTCATATTTGGAAATACCTTATCCCTGATTCTGGCTGGCTCTACAATTTCATGTTCGGGCAAATTACTTGCTTTGGATATTTGTGCTTCAGCTCTTTTCTGTAATAAAAAGGTATAAATGGCATCATTTATCTGAAACTTCCGTTCAATGCCTACCAGCTGCCTCTCTGTTTTCGGTAAATCTTCAACTTCTTTCTCTAATTGGCTTATTTGTGTTTGATAATCATTCATTTCTCTTTGCAAAGATTCCAGTGAGAAACGGATATTTTCTTTAATACTATTGGTTAAGTTTTCTATTTGAACTTCTAACTTTTTCAGAAAAGGACTCTTTTGTTGTTTATTACCAATCAAATCATCGCGTTGATTAGAGAGTATTAATAAATCCCTGATTAACTCACTCAAAGTTAAATTCTGCACTCCCATGGAAGAAGGAACCACTACGTCGTTAAAATTATTTCCTTCTTTAAAATACTCATCCAGATAGGAATAATAATTAAATGCTCTTTTAGCAGTTTCTTTGCCTAACTCCAGTTGCTTCAATTTTTCCAGAACCCTTGCTGCTTTGGTATTAATGTCCATTACCTGATTAGAAGCTCTGAAATTCTCGAGCTTGTTTTCTGCAAAACTTAAGGAGTCAGCGATCTCTGACAACTGGCTATTAATGTATGATATGGTATTACGGGCCAAATGATTCTTACGCTCTAAATTTCTGTTCAGATACAGATTTGTTAATGTATGAATAAAATCCAGATCCTTATTGGGAGCTGCTGTTTTTAATGTCAATTCAACAACACTCACATCAGGATTTACAGGATTTACTTTTAAATTTTCCTCATACCATTTTACAACATCTTCCTTATCAAAGAACTTAAAGGAATAGGATTTCCCGACAATATCTGCAAGATGAACATTCTCATTCAAAAAGATTCTGAATTTAAAATCATCCCCCTCTACTACTTCTGACTGAAAATAAGACCCTTCAAAATCCAGTTCTTTTGATGAAAGAGTTCTTTTATCTGAACTGTAGTTCACAATCGAGTATTTCCGGTTTTGTGCAGCAATTTTAAATGTTCCATCATTATTAAAAACAATTTCAAAATCTGTATCAATAACCTGATTATGTAACGTATCTATAATCACCTCAAAAGGAGAATTATTATACATTTCATAATCCATAAAAATATCCTGATAATAACAGGCGGTTTCCAGATTGAGTTTTTCAATGGTTTCCCTGATTAAAGGTGATGATTTTAGAATCAGCATCTCATTCTGATAATTCATTTTCCTGTCAAAAAGGCTAAAGCTCTGGATAAATTCCATCGCTTTTTGTCCTTCTAATCCCATATCTTCTTTAATATAGATACTTGAATACACCATGTATTTAGGACGAAGTACTTTATTGGCTACAATTGCTAATGCCACAAAAAACAATAAGGAAACAGCAAACCAATACCAATATTTACGTCCTGTTTGAAGCACCTTTTTAATATCCAGCTGCTTATCACTTGTATGTTGATTTTTGATACTCATTTATTTACGTAGTTTGCTACCAGTACAAAGGTTGTTATCGAACTTAAAATAATTGACCATGGAAAGGACTGAAATCCCCAATGACGTCTTTTCATAGGTTCAACATAAACAACATCTCCTGGTTGAATGAATAAATCTTTATTGGCTAAGAACTGTAATTCAGTCAGGTTAATTTTCTTTCTGACGATTCTATTATTTTCATCTCTTATGATGACCACTTCTTTTCGATTACCATACTCACTAATATCACCTGCTAAACCCAACGCCTGAAATACACTCAGATGTTCTCCGGCATAAAAGTAACGCCCCGGGTTATTTACGCTCCCCAGTATGGTAATACTTTTATTTACAAAAGTTATTCTTACAGAAGGTGTATTAAGGTAAGACTCCAGTTCTGCCCTGATAAACTCTGCTGCTTCATCAGGCGTAAGGCCAGCCACCTTTGCCTTACCCAGAATGGGCAATTTCACCGTACCATCCACATCAACCGTATAAGCCACCATCGCAAGGTCGGCCTCAGATCTACCACCTCCATATCGGTTTGCATCATTACTCATAAAATTCAAATTTCCATTGTCGAAACTGGAAACCTGAATATAAATCTGATCAAAAGCTTTTATCGTATTGGGGACTTTAGCATTATCAAATGATTTATTATCTGCAGTTCGCCGGGTTGTATCCTGCAGGTAAATCATGTCTTTTTGTGGAACACAACTGAATAATAACAGAGCAAATAATAAATAGGAAACATTCCTCATATGTGTATGATTTTATATGTTTTTTTCAAATCCTAAATTATCTATTATCAATCAATAATGAGATATTTTTTTACTAATCAACTGATTTTTAGTATGAACATTAATTTGTACTACAGAAGGAGGTGTAACCTATAAAAACGGGAGGCTTTAATTTTAGTATTCAGATTTTTCAGATATCCTGAATTACTATTCAAACAGGTCATTTTATGTTTTTGCCTGCATGATGTACCTGAACCCACATGATGCATGCCGGGGGATGAAAATAAATATGGGTATCAGTACAAAACCAATACCCATCAAACATTTTATGATTTTCAGCTAAATAGTGCCTGTACTTAAAGTGGGGTGTTTGGACTATAAAGTTTAAATACAAGGCGTGTGAAAAATTCAAACCGCAGTATACCAGCGTATATGAGGATTTGAATATTGAGCAACAACGCAGTAGTCAGACTTTATAGACAAACATTACAAAGCTGTTTTAATTCGATAATTTACATCTACTTTTCCTTTTGAAATTGAATTTAACTTCCCTTTCAACAATCTTTTTTTCAGCGGTGACAGATGATCTACAAAAAGCTTACCTTCCACATGATCGTATTCGTGTTGAACCACTCTGGCAGCAAAACCTTCCAAAACTTCTTCATGAACATCAAAATTCTCATCTTCGTATTCTATGCTGATTTTTGTAGGACGATTCACTTCTTCCCTTATTCCCGGTAAACTTAAACACCCTTCTGATTCATTTCCGGTTTCCTCACCAAATTCTGTAATAACCGGATTAATAAATACACGCTTAAATCCTGTTAATTCAGGAAATTCTTCACTTAACGGATTTGCATCAATAACGATTAAACGAATCGACTTTCCTATTTGAGGTGCTGCCAATCCAATACCTTCAGAGTTATACATGGTTTCCCACATATTATCAATCAACCCCTGTAAACCGTCATAATCCTCATCAATTTCTTCAGCTACCTTTCTTAAAACCGGATGGCCATATACAACAACTGGTAATATCATAATCTAATAATTTCTTTTTTGTTCTAAATACGTTTGTAATATTATTGTTGCGCTTACTTTATCTACCATCGCTTTATTCTGGCGGGCCTTTTTCTTTAATCCTCCATCTATCATTGCCTGAAAAGCAATTTTTGAGGTAAAGCGCTCATCTACCCATTCAACGTTTATATGTGGGAATTTGTTTCTAAACCGGTTGTAAAATGGTTTAATATACTTCATTGATTCAGAATCTTCACCGGATACCTGACGCGGATAACCCAAAACTACTGCATCTACTTCTTCTGCCGCAAAATATTTCTCTAAAAAATCAATTAATGTATGCGACGGCACTGTGTCTAACCCATTTGCAACAATTTGCAGGGGATCTGTAACTGCCAGCCCCGACTTCTTTCTCCCGTAATCAATTGCTAATATTCTTCCCACTAAAACTTATTTAAGGGGATAAAAGTAGTTGTTTTTATGCAGATTAGAAAAACAGCGCTATGTAAAATGGAGAAATTATCCCGACATCATAGCTTTAATCCTATGGTGGGATACCTATTTCTATTCAGGCTATAATCACTTAATAACAAAAAAAAGATTTACTGAGCTCCCTTTCGAATAGAAGGATACTGAGAACATATATAACTGAATTTTGTTACTTTGTGTACGGTATACGCTATTATTTCAGATTTATATTGCTGAAAAATTTCATACCTTGTTGCTATTATTCATTAATTAAAAATCAGGGCTTCGTTATGAGAGTTAAAAGTACAATTATTGCGATAAGTGAGAGCAAAGTCAAGCTTACTTGTATTTTGCCGAACGGAGCAATAATCAGGAACTAATGAATCAGGAACTGGTTGAAATGCGTCATAGCAAGGCTATGGTGAATTGAAACAAGTTAGCTTGTGAATTGATTAGCTGCAATTTTAGTTCGTAATAGATTTTTCTAATGCATTTTTCGTGTTAAACCCTGATTAAAGAAATTTTAATATCAATTAGATAACAATCACTATATGAGTTCAAAAAGTAAAGGATTTGGAACTGCTCCTGTTTTTTTCACTGCCATATCTACTATTCTTGGCGCCATATTATTTCTTCGCTTTGGTTTTGCTGTTGGCACCATCGGTTTCTGGGGTGTTATTGGAATTATATTGCTGGGGCACCTTGTAACCATTCCAACCGCTTTAGCTATTTCCGAAATAGCCACCAATAAAAGAGTTGAAGGCGGAGGTGAATATTTTATCATATCACGTTCATTTGGATTAAATATCGGGGCTACAATAGGCATTGCATTATACTTATCTCAAGCTATTAGTGTGGCTTTTTATGTGATTGCTTTTACCGAAGCCTTTGAGTTTTTTTTCCATTACCTGAAAGACGCTTTAGGATTTGTAGTACCCAGACAGGTTGTGAGTATTCCTGCCATGCTTGGATTAGCTATTCTGATTGTAAAAAAAGGAGCCAATCTGGGTGTAAAGGCACTTTACTTTGTTATTGTTATTTTGTTTGCCTCCTTAACTTTGTTTTTTGTGGGATCTACTGATTTTGCTGCTCAAAGTGACTTCTCTTTGTTTTCTGCTGAATTAAGAAACATGGATCAGTTTTTTGTGGTATTTGCCATCGTTTTCCCGGCTTTTACGGGTATGACTGCTGGCGTTGGGCTTTCCGGCGATTTAAAAGATCCTTCAAAATCAATTCCATTAGGCACCACCACTGCCACACTCGCAGGTATGGTCATATATATGTTTATTGTTTACAAACTCGCTTATTCTGCCAGCATTGAAGACCTGACCAACAACCAGTTAATTATGGCAAAGATTGCCTATGGAGGAGTTATTATAGTGCCCCTGGGCTTAGCAGCTTCAACCATCTCCTCTGCCTTAGGATCCATAATGGTAGCTCCCCGAACCTTACAGGCGTTAGCCGTTGACAGGTCATTTCCTTCTACAAAACTAAACAGATGGTTATCTAAATCCAGACAAAAAGACGGAGAACCTATTAATGCCTCATTGGTGACTTCAGTTATCGCTTTCGTTTTTGTTGCTATGGGAAATGTGAATGCGGTTGCCGAAATTATCTCTATGTTTTTTATGGTTACTTATGGTTCACTTTGCCTCATCTCATTTTTAAATCACTTTGGAGCTTCTCCATCGTACCGTCCTTATTTTAAATCGAGATGGTATATTTCTCTTTTGGGATTTGTAATTTCAATTTGGGTCATGTTTAAAATTAACACCCCATATGCTATCATGTCTGTAATATTAATGACTGGTATATACCTATATGTAAATAACTACCATAAAACCAGAAAGGGATTAGAAGCCATTTTTGTAAATGCAATATTTCAGCTGAATAAAAACTTTCAGGTATATATTCAAAAATCGAGCAATAAAAGAGACAAAAAAGAATGGCGACCAAGTGCCGTTTGTATATCTAAAGATTCATTTCAAAGAAATACCGCTTTTAAGCTTCTGAACTGGATTTCATACAAATACGGGTTCGGCACCTACATGCATCTGATTGAAGGATATTATTCCAGAAAGACAAATGAACAGGCGAAGAACGAGCTGAGTAAACTCATTGATAAATTTGATAAAACGGAAAACCATGTATATGTAGACACCATCATATCACCCAGTTACACATCAGCTGTTGCCCAAACCATTCAGGTACCCGGAATATCCGGGATGGAAAACAACATGGTAATATTCGAGTTTGACAAAGAAGACCCTGAAAATCTATCGCATATTATTGATAATTTCGGATTGGTTAAATCAGGAAATTTTGATATCTGCATTTTAGGAAGTGCCCGGAAACAAATTGAATACAATGGTGATATCCATGTATGGATAAGAAGCTTAGATACTGACAATGCTAATTTAATGATTATGCTCAGCTTTATCATTTTAGGCCATCCCGATTGGAAAAAAGCCAACATTAAAATATTTGAAACATGTAAAACCGGACAGGAAAAAGAAACCTATGCCAGAATGGGAGAATTGGTGCAAACAGGTCGTTTACCCATTACTTCAAAAAACATTGAAATCATCACTGAAGAAGAAAATGTTAGCATTAAATCATTAATCAATGAAAAATCAGCCGATGCCGGCCTTACCATATTAGGATTCAGAGGTGACCAATTAAAGTTACAGAATGAGGATTTATTTAACGGTTATGACAATTTGGGTACGGTACTATATGTTAATTCTCACCATCAGATGGAAATTGAGTAGAGTCTCTGTTCTAAATAAGATGAAATACATCGAAAATCTATGATCAAATAAATATCCACCATTAAATCATTACCAGCCTAACTCAGGCCTCTTTTAAAATTAAAGGTGGTTGAAGGTTGTAACTGCTCTGCTGCCTTAAACTTTTTAAAGAGTTTTGATGGTAAATGTTTTGATGGAGTTTCGGTTCTCAAGTCGAACATAAACCTGAAAAAACCTTCTTTTAAAAACTGCTTCGAATATTGCATTAATGCCACCGGAGTTGTAGAATAAACGGATGTCATACCATTACGGATACTCCTTTTAAAGCCTTTTTGGGTATTATCATAAAACTCATTTTCCTGGTCGTAAACCTCCACTGGCATTCTTGCAAAAAACAATTCTGGGTTGGCATATACAGGTACTATTTCATCACGGGATGTTCCTTTCTGAAGATTCTCAAAATCATTTTCCACCGGGTAAATAACCTGTTTTACGCCTAATGATTTTATACCGCGAATGGCTGCATCATTATATACATATACCCTTTCGTTTGATATTACATTAACTCCATTAGGCAACATATCTAATTGTGACAAATGACTGATCACGAAATTTTTTAATCCTTTTCGCAATAACCATTTAATATTCTGTTTCACCTGGTACAAATGAGTTTCTGCAATAAATCCAGGAATTTCAATGTAAAAGCGAAATAAATTCTTTTTAAAGAAAGGGCTTTCAAATGGTATATTACGCCAATCTTGTTTGGGTAAATCCAATATGATCGCTTTATAATCCTCAACTCTCAATTTGCGTAACCACTCCAGATTATCAATTCTCACAAAAAACTCCGGATGCTTGCTTTGCTGATTTTTGATTTCAATATCCTGGCGAATCTTGCGCTTAAAAGCACCACTTATAGGTTTTGTTTTTTCATGTTTCAGGGTATCAAATTTACCGGAAAAGTTTTTTGAGGGAAGACCAATCAAATAAACATCATTGCCTTTTACAATTTCCTTCTGAGTATATACTTCCACCGCATCTTTTAGCCGATTAATTTCTTTCACTTTTACAGAAACCGAATCTCCCGTTTGGTTAACAATCCTGAGCTGCTGACCTTTTTCAATGTTTTTTTGGGGTTTGATAATAAATCCATTCTCACTTAAGCTATTAACTACTCCCATATAAACACCATTATTCGTATTTTCAGAAATAGATCCTTTCACTGTTCCTCCCATAAAGTATTCGGTTTTTTCACGACCGAAATCCCACTTAAGCATTTCTTCGGCTTCTGCCATTTTAGAATGGTCATCAATCACCTTGCGATAGGCCTGCGCTACCCGGTAAACATAAGCAGCTGATTTCATTCTTCCTTCTATCTTTAATGATGCCACCTTCATTTGGGCAAATTCCGGAACCAATTGAATTTGTTGATTATCTTTTAAAGAAAAGATGGCATGCTTTTTTCCATTGTCATGAAATACTCTTCTGCAGGGCTGTGTACACTGCCCCCGGTTAGCTCCTTTACCACCTAAATAACTACTAAATAAACACAAACCTGAAAACGAGTAACATAGTGCTCCGTGAACAAATATCTCCACTTCGTTTTCACTGTTATCCATAATTTGGCGTAATTCAGGATGTGTGAGTTCGCGCGCCATGATAACTCTATTAATTCCAATCTTTTTTGAAAAATCAGCTCCTATTGAGTTATGATTGGCCATTTGAGTACTGGCATGCAATGTTAATGTTGGGAAAAACTTCTTTGCCAGATACCATACGCCCCAATCCTGAATAATAACGGCGCTTACACTTGTTTGAGAAAGAAAATTTAAAACCTCAAGCAACTCTGTAATTTCATTATTCTTTATTACCGTATTAAGGGTTACATAGATTTTAACTCCTTTTTCACGAGCTATATCTAACATGGTTACCAGTTGTGAATTTGAAAAATTAACAGCTCTTCCCCTGGCATTGAATTGTTTCAATCCTAAAAAAACAGCATCTGCTCCTCCTTCAATAGCCGCATGAAACGACTCAATATTCCCTGCCGGGATCAACAATTCCGGTTTAAAATCCATGTTTATCTTTTTGGTCCAAATAATAATGCAAAAGTAAGAAAATATCTAAGTCTTGTGAATTTACAATTATAGATAGTGCCTGTCCATAAAGTCGGGTATTTAGGCTATAAACCTGAGTTCGATTAAAACTAGCGAGCTCAAATTTCAGTAAATGATTGATTTACAATATAAATTTTTGAGACATAGCGAGCTATGGTGATAAAATTTAGAGCCGTAAATCGATTATTTACTGAAAAGCTATAAATGTCACTTATAAATACCGATTTTCTGCGTCATATTTGCTTACCATAGCCCGCTATGCTTTCGCAAACATTCCTTGAAACTCAATATTTATAAGCGATTTGAGCCATTAATTTTATATCGAACTCAGGTTATAAAGTTAAAATACAAGGCGTGTGAAAAATTTAAACCACAGTATACCAGCGTATATGAGGATCTGGATGTTGAGCAACAACGCAGTAGTTGGACTTTATAGACAAACACTTGATAGTGGCATAATAACTTGTATAAAGCTTTTTGGTGAAAAGAACAGAATTCGATGCATTTTACGAGTATCAAAACCTACTTTATACATAAAACTGATTATATGCCAGTTGCCACTATATACATCCCCTTCAAAAGGGAAAAGCCGGCTTTTAGGGGACTGAGTTGTACATAACTCAAGCAAGTTAGATTCAATAAAATCTTAAGGTACGTTCCGTATCTCTGTGTAAATTCCTTCTAAAATAAAATTGTACACCCATGGTTATTACTTCTAATCCGGTTAAATCATCAGGTAGCAGATATTATTTGGCTTTCGGACGCAATTAAATAATGAATAGTTCCTGATTTTAATATTTTGATTAAATTGAGCCAAAATTTAAATTGAATCTTATGATTTTAGGTGTTTCAGAATGGCTTAGTGGTAAATTAGGGTGGAATGCAAATGCCATCCGTATTGCTTTTGTAGTTTCTGTATTATTTTTTGGTGCAGGTATCGGGCTTTATTTAATTTTATGGGTAGTAAAACTATTATCAAAATAATAGTTTGAAATATTAAAACACCACAACTACAAAAATCACAAAATCAGTATTATACACAACTAATACTGATTTTTTTAACACTTTTTCATGAAGGCGGAAAAGATATCCCATTCCCAGAAGTATATCAGAAACTCAGGACTACCTGAAACAGTCTCCATCATTACTTCCCATTTTAAAAATACCAAAGGATAAATTTTTTCCTTTGATAAAAAGCCTCCAAAACAATTGGATAATAACAAAAGTTTCTGGTTAATAAATCGCAATACCAACCTCACTATAAACCTGAGTTCGATTAAAATTAGCGAGCTCAAAATTCAGTAAATGATTGATTTACAGTATATATTTTTGAGACATAGCGAGCTATGGTGATAAAATTTAGAGCCGTAAATCGATTATTTACTGAAAAGCTATGAATGTCACTTATAAATACCGATTTTCTGTGTCATATTTGCTTACCATAGCCCGCTATGCTTTCGCAAATATTCTTTAAAACTCAATATTTATAAGCGATTTGAGCCATTAATTTTATATCGAACTCAGGTTATTACCTTAACTTTAGCAACAATTCTAAATCATGAAAGGAATAAGTTGACTTATTGCCCATTTATAAGTTAACATTATTTTAGAAAAAATCATCTATTTTCCATTAATCCAGCTTTCCTGTAAGTTTTCGAACAAGATTGTATTTCGAAAAAAATTCCTTTGCAATAACTCTTAGAATAGTGTAAATGGGAATTGCTAAAAACATCCCGAGCATACCTCCGCTATATCCAGCCATGATTATCACTAAAAAAATTTCCAGAGGATGAGCTTTAACACTGGTTGAAAATATTAATGGTTGAAATACAATATTGTCTATTAATTGAACAATGGTGTATAGCAAAAATATTGCACCTAAAAAAAGCATTAACCCCGGAGGATTGACTAATTGAAGGTAAACTACCATGGAAACAATTAATCCGAAAAATGCACCGATAATCGGACCTAAATACGGAATGATATTAATGATCCCTGAAAATAATCCAATAATTAAAGCGTGCCTGAATTCAAGGCCAATGAATAGGAATCCAATTATAATCAAGGTTGATATTAATGAGATCTGGATTAAAATTCCAATAAAATACCTCCGGAGCAACCTGTTTATAGACCATAGCATATGTTCTACGCCAACATAATATATTTCAGGAACCACTAACTTGATGCTTTCAAGTAAAATCCATTCATCTTTGAGTAAGAAAAATGTAATAAATGATATGGAAAATAATCCGATAAAAGTACTTCCCACAAACCCAAATAATGAAGAGATTACACCTTGCATTTTTTCAACGTCGAAAATAGAAACTAATAAATCGTTTAGTTGTGATTTTACCATCGGAGATCCAATTTCTCCAAGCAATGAATTTTGAAACGGGGATAGAAATGATTGTGCAATAGATTCAAAACGATCAATTAAGAAATTAAAATCTACCTTGGATAAAAACTGAACTTCTTCTATTATAAAAGGGACTACAAAGCTTAGAAAAGCAAATATAATTGCCCAGATTAATAATACAGTTAATGTTGAACTTAGCGATTTAGATATGGATATTTTCTTAGTAACCTTTCCTCTGAAAAAATTAAAAATAGGACGAGCCACTACTGATAATATTGAAGAAATAAAAATAAAAGATACAATAGCTCTAAAATACCACAGCAGATATGCTCCAATACAAACGGAAATAAAGCCAATAATGTATTTTAAATTTTCTTTCAAAGCAGGTGGTGTGTTTGTTAATGATCCTCAATATTATAAATGTATTAAAAATCATTATTAACATCAATAATTATTTTTCTTTATTGTAATAATCTTCTGTGTTGTATTTTAAAATGCATTGTGATTTATTTACTTGTGATTCAGTGCAATATGTCTTTTCTCCCTTTTCATCGTGCAATATGGAATCAGAAGGTCTTCTTTCCGTGGCAAAGTAATAATGTCTTCGATAGTCATTATTACTTTAAAAAGAATTCTTTCCGTGGTATAAAATTATCGTCGTAGGTTCTTTCCTGGCTTTCCGGATTTGATCTATAGAAACACCCTTCCATCAACGGTCATTGTAAAGAAGCCGGATTTCTGAGTTCAATTGTTATAAGTAAGAGCTGTACCCTGAGTTAAACGGACACCATTATGGGCTGCAAGATTAATATTACAATCTCTTGTTTACCATGAATATTTTTATGATCAAATCTGTTTATTGCTTTATGCAATAACTGAACTAACATATGCTTGTTTGTTTTTTAGTGCATATCTAATTCTATTAACCTGAGTTCGATTAAAATTAGCGAGCTCAAAATTCAGTAAATGATTGATTTACAATATAAATTATTGAGACATAGCGAGCTATGGTGATAAAATTTAGAGCCGTAAATCGATTATTTACTGAAAAGCTATGAATGTCACTTATAAATACCGATTTTCTGCGTCATATTTGCTTACCATAGGCCGCTATGCTTTCGCAAACATTCCTTAAAGCTCAATATTTATAAGCGATTTGAGCCATTAATTTTATATCGAACTCAGGTTAATAATAAGGGAGATCTGATCTATTGGGAGTGGTATGGATAAAATAAATAAACACGTATCAAAATAACCAATTACTCAAGTGTAATAAAAATCATTAGTGTCCGGTTAATTTTTACCGGACACTAGTGATTTTTTATATATCATTTTTCAAGCGAACAAGTTGTACCGAATATTATATCCATAATGAAGAAGATAAAAGGCATGAGATATATGGAGATGGTTCTGGTCAGAATAGAGATCTCAGTTCAGATTGTTTAGGCTTTTTTAGTTATTATCGTTCAAAAGAAGATTCAACTATGTGGTATTGCAATTATCCAGAAGATAGAAAGGATACTATATGGACTTGTAAAAGATAACGTTTTGTAACAATACATATTCTCTC
>JBNKRV010000182.1:0-29400 GCA_050296935.1 Marinilabiliaceae bacterium
AACAGCGATCTTCTTCCTGAAAAT
Organism: Marinilabiliaceae bacterium; assembly: GCA_050296935.1. Taxonomy (GTDB): domain Bacteria; phylum Bacteroidota; class Bacteroidia; order Bacteroidales; family Marinilabiliaceae; genus Saccharicrinis. Next base: position 25 of record JBNKRV010000182.1, read on the forward strand.
TATTCAAAATAGCCTGCTATTCTTTAATGTGGAAACTTTATGATAGGACACATTGAACTCGCAAAATGCTCGTTTCATAATTTTCAGTTGAATCTCACTATTTATAGGCGGTCTGAATCCAAAATTTTATCTCGAACTCAGGTTAATACACCACGCGTAATAACACTGCAATAACAAATCATTTATTTAAAATACCTGAGGAATTAAAGATTACGGAAGATTGCATATTCTTTGTGAAGAATTTGAAGTGTATGATAGGTTTGAATTTTTTGAGAATACAACATGTTGTTTAAATAAAAATGGTTAAAGTGAATTTGTTTGTTTTTATATAAAAAAAGCGAAATCGCTTTTACATTCTGAATAATTAATGATTAACTCTCCAAACTTTATTGTGGTTTGAGGTTTGCCTTTGACAACGTTTTCGACAGAAGATAGTATCAGCAAGAAAACTCCATTTTTTTCCCCGAAATATTCGGGGCAGGCTGTTACTCTTGCTCTCAAAATGACCATTTACGGTAGTAAACTCACATTTTTCGAGCTTCGAAAGCCTCAAAAATGAAGCTTCCTTATATGCCACTTGAGTTTTCGTGCAAGTACTGGATAATAGATGATGAAAACAACTCTGATATAGCTTGGCTTAAGGGAAATCATGTACTTTATAATAAATAATAATGAATCAGGGCGCGAATATAATATTTATAAATATAATGTAGAAATAATATGTATGATCTTGATGCTGATTATTATCATGATAGGGGTTATCCTGATTTTTGCATATTAAAGATGCTGTAAGAAAACAGTACCCCGCTGACACAAAGTGTATTGTTAAAACACACTTCTGGTACCGGTAAAGTTATTTCTGAATTCAGATGGGGTACAGGTTTGACGTTTTTTAAATATCCGGTTAAAATTGGAAAGGTTATTAAACCCACATAAGAAACTGATTTCTGACACACTTTTATTACTCTCAATCAAAAATTTGGTGGCATAACCCAAACGTATCTCATTTACAAAATCAACAAATGATTTTCCTGTCCTCTTTTTAATTAAACGGCTAAAAGATACGGGCGACATATGAACCTTCTCGGCAACTTCTTCGAGCTTTAGCTTTTGGTTATAATTAGCGCTAATATAATTATATACTTTTTCGATGCGTTCACTATTATAAAAATCGCTTTGCCGTTGAAACGACATATTGGTTAACAGCTGCTGATCGCGTGAAATAGCCAGATCGTATAAAAATGACTGTAGTTCTAAAAATCCATCAAATCCTCCTTTTTTGCTAAGCGACCACAATTTAGGTTCAATGGCTTGTATGGTTTCCTGCGAAAACAAAATCCCCCTCTCAGCGTTTTTAAATAATTCGCGCAGCGGCTTTAAAACATTCTTACTCAACGTAGTATCAGCAAACAATTCTCTTGGAAACTGAATCGTAATCTCATGAAAAATTTCATTCACAGCATTATTGTGATTCTCCCAGCCATGATATAAATTAGGCCCTACCATCACCAGTTCCCTATCGCCAATTTCTCCAATATGATCGCCAACAATTCGCCTGCCTCCTTTCGCATTTCTTATAAAGTTGATTTCATACTCCGGATGAAAATGAACTGGATAAGTAAACGACTCCCGATGCCTGTCAAAAACCAGAAAACAATCGTTTTCTTTTAAAGGCGTAATTTCTCTGTGGATTTCTATACACATAACCTGTAGATTTAGATAATATAAATTTACCCATTGAGTCTGTTTTGCATTTAAAAACATGTTACAATTGTTTAATATCATGTTACAGCTAACACAAATACAGTGAGAACTGATACTATTTCATCATTTTTTTAATGTTTATCCAACTTTGTTTACCCAAAAACCATTTAAGATTAATGATTTATTTATAAATTTATAGTGAGTAGATATTCTTAATAGCATATCCCTTAAAAAAACGCATATATCTAATTTAAAAACTAACGATGTATTCAACGTTCCGACTTTTGGTTTCATTTGTCATTTTATTAGTCATTAACTCAAACATCAGGGGGAATACACATCGTTTTTACACCAAACAAAACGGACTAAAAGGTACCTTCTTTTTTGATTTAATGCAGGATTCCAATAATTACATCTGGATTTGTACCAAAAGTGGACTCAACCGATTTGATGGTTTCACTTTTCTGAATTATCAATACAAGATAAATGATCCAACATCTATTAATTCCTCCTCCACTACCACAGCATTTCAGGATCTGGAAGGCAGGCTTTGGGTAGGTACTATTGCCGGATTAAATGAATACAGCTATGAGAATGATAATTTCAGACGAATCTCCCTGAGTCATCATCAACAGGTTTTTGGCACTCCCATTCTGAAAATCATCCAGAAAGAAAAAAATATTCTTTATTTGATTACAAATAACGGACTGGTATTATTTAATACATTAACTGATAATAATACCTTTTTTAATATATCATTTGAAGATAATGGATTACCATCCACAACTGAATTTAATGATGCTTTTTTTGATGAAGACGACAATATATGGATCAGTTCGAACCTGCATGGTATTTATATTTTTAATACAAAAGAAAAAACATTTACCTCGTTTAATGATTATACCAGGCTCAATTTTCGGTCCCGGAACATAAGAAGAATTGAAAAAATCAGATCCGGTGACATTGTGATTGGGGATGATAAAGGCCAGCTTTTTATTTATAATCATAGTAGCAATCAGCTTACTCAACTTCAGACCAATCACCTGATAAAAGGAGGAATTGAATCTATATTAGAAGATAACAACCATACCATCTGGATTGGAACTGAATACAACGGCCTATATAGTTTTAAAATCACCGACAACAAGCTTCAGGATGAAAATGAATCTTTTGACATTAATAATATTGAAAATGCCAACGTTCATTGTAGTATGGATGCCAACGGAGACATCTGGTTTTCGGTAAATTATATTGGATTATATCATAGAATCACGCCCGATTTTAATTTTAATTCCATCTCGCCTCAAAACAGCGCATTAAACTATCATTTAATCCGATCTCTTTTAAAAGATGACAATGGGAATTTATGGATTGGTACCGATGGTGGGGGACTTAGCATTTACAATACCCGTACTCAGAAAATCACTCCTTTTAAAAAAGCTTTGTCCTCTGATACACCATCCTGGAACCCCAAAGCGATTCTCAGAATTTTTAAAGACAGCAGAGGCCTTATCTGGATAGGAACCTATTCTGAAGGATTAGCCAGCTATTCTCCGCAAACAAAGAAAATTACCCGCTACCCTATAGCTATAAAAAACAACACCAAAGCATTGAATAGAATATTTGATATTGAAGAAGATAAACATGGTAATTTATGGCTGGCTACAAATGGAAATGGTTTAATATACTTTGATGTAGAGAAAAAGATGGCTTATCCGATAGAAAAAATGAAGCCCCAAAATGAGATTCTTAAAATGAATAAACATTATAATGATGTTTACCTTGAAGGAAACGGAAATATCTGGATTGCCATGTATTATGGCCTTGCCATTTGGAATCACAAAAAAAACTCCTATACCTTTTTTTCTGATCAGCACAGTAACTTCAGTAACGATCCAGTTTACTGTATTGAGAAACTTAATGCTAATGTGATTTTAATTGGCACCTATATGGGGTTATATTCCTATAATATCCAAACGTCTGAACTTAAAAAATACACTGCTGAAAACGGGCTTGTAAACAATACTGTTACTTCTATTATTCCGGTTAGCAATGATATAGCCTGGCTTTCTACATCAAATGGCATTTCAAAATTTAATAATAGAGATGGGTCATTTGTCAACTTTACACAATATGATGGATTGCCTTTTAATGAGTTTTTAGTAGCCTCGCGCTGTAAAGGGCAATCCGGTGAAATTTATTTTGGCGGTGTAAATGGTTTTATATCTTTTTATCCGGATAGTATTAAAGTAAAGCAAACAAAACCAAAACTTTTTATTTCCGATTTTAAAATATTTAACCGGAAACTTATTAATGGGTATGTAAATGAAAAAAGAAGAGTGCTTCAAAAAGCAATAAACTACACCGACACCATCAACCTGAAATATGCCGATAAAAATTTTTCGTTTGAATTTGCTGCTCATAATATCACATCGCCGGAAAGGATACAATATGCCTACAAACTGGAAGGCTTTAATGATGAATGGACTTACACCGACTATCAGAACAGAATTGCTAATTATAGCAATCTTTCAGCCGGAACCTACATTTTTTTGTTGAAATCAACTGATTTAAGTGGAGAGTGGATTGAACCTCCCCGAAAAGTAACCATCATAATGTATCCTCCATTCTGGCAATCAAAATGGGCGTATCTTATCTATTTTGTGATTATAGCCGGATTGATCATCCTTATTTCTGCTTCATTTCGATTTAGAGTTCATATGAAAAATAAATTACAGATTGAACATATCGAACATCTGAAAAATGAAAGTCTGAGCCAGGCAAAATTTCAGTTTTTCACCAATATTTCACACGATATCAGAACACCTTTATCCATGATTATGGCTCCCTTACAGAACCTGTTGAAAACCTCGCTTACAGCTAAACAAAAGGATTATGCATCATACATCAATCGCAATGCAAAGCGAATGCAACAACTGGTGGATCAACTACTTGAATTACACAAGGCTGGCAACACAAACCAAACTTTAATTGAAGAACGTGTTGATGTGGTGAGTTTAATTAACGATTTAATTTCACTTTTCGATATCAGTGCCGAAATGCAAAATATAAAACTGGTATTTGAAACAAATCATCCATCACTAAAAGTAATCAGCGATAAATATAAACTGGATAGAGTTTTATACAACATCATATCCAATGCAATAAAACATACTCCGGAAGGTGGTGAAATTAAAATAAATCTGGACATAAACATTTCTAATAAAGGAACAGGTAATGATTATACCATTACCATCAGCGACAACGGAGAAGGTATTAGCTCTGAAAATTTAAACAAAATTTTTGATCGGTATTATCAGATTAAATCAACCAACAATGAGGTATCAGAGGGCTTAGGTATTGGATTGGATATTACATTAAAACTGGTAAAACTACTCCACGGTGAAATTAAAGTTGAAAGTACTCCTCAAAAAGGAACCTCATTTTCACTTAGCTTCCCATTACAGTTGACTCCTGAAATGAGTTCAGAAAAACCCACGATCAAGGAAACTACCGTAGCATCTGATCCTTTTGTAATTGACGAAGATCATAAACGAACGTCCGTAGATGCTAAAAACACCATCTTGTTTGTTGAAGATGACCTTGAAATTCTCAGTTTTCTTGAAAAGGAATTTAAATCGGATTACAACATTATAAAAGCCACCAATGGTGAAATGGCCTGGAAAATGCTGCAAAATGATTCACCTACTTTAGTATTAAGCGACGTTTCAATGCCCAAAATGAATGGAACTGAATTATGTAAAAAGATAAAATCCACCTTTGAAACCAGCCATATCCCGGTTATTTTATTGACCGCACGAATTGCTCCGGAAGATGAAATCAGCGGTATTGAAACCGGTGCTGATGACTACATTCATAAACCGTTTAATATTCAAATATTACGATTGAAAATTCAGAATATCATTGAAGCTCGTGAAGTACTCAAGAAAAGATTCTCACAAACCAATAACTTTGTCGCCAAGGAAATGACCGTTACCTCTCCCGATGAAATATTTCTGCAAAAAGCGATCGACTATGTAAAAGAACACCTTGAGAGTCCTGAATTATCTGTTGAAAAAATGTGTGGGGAACTGAATATTAGCCGGGTTCACCTGTACCGAAAACTAAAAGCACTTACCAATCAATCTCCAACTGAATTTATCCGGATTATCCGATTAAAACAGGCTGCCTCTTTATTAATACAGAACAAACTAAACGTATCCGAGATTGCTTATATGGTAGGGTTTAATTCGCATCAGTATTTCAGTAATAGTTTTCAAAAACACTTTAATATGTCGCCTAAGGAGTACATCACTCAGCACCAAAAATAAAAGGCCTGCGCTAAATAGTGTTCGTCTATAAAGTCCAGCTACTGCGTTACTGCTCAAAATCCAAATCCTCATATACGCTGGTATACTGCAGTTTGTTTTTTTTACACGCCTTGTATTTAAACTTTATAGTCCGAACTCCCGACTTTATGGACAGACACTAAATAACGCAGGCCCTCGAAATGTATTTACAAATAATAAATAATGCTTAATTATTTCTCAATTTTTAATTATTTGCGCTTACTATGGCATTTGCAATATCAGGAAACATCCATTGCATAGTGTTACGGTTTATGATACCAAATTCATTCGAATCTCCATTATCCCACCATATAGGGCAAAAGCCTTTACTAAGGCAACCGCTAACGTAGTAGGCTGCATGACGAATCCTGTCTTCGGTATTGCTATGATTCAGATTAGCCCATTCGCCCAGAACAACAGGAATTCCATTAGCAACAAACTTCTGATAAATCCGGTCAAACTCAGCATCCAATGCTTGCTTATCTGCATCAGATCCCCAGTCTTTCCCATTATCTCCTAAACAAAGTTCATATGGATAATAATTATGGATTGATACAAGTAAATTTGTTGATTCCGGCAAAACAAATCCATCAATAGCCACCGGGATTGATGAAGCGGCATAAGGTGAAATCATCAGATATCTGTCAGCATTCCTACTTCCGGTTGCTCTTATGGCATCCACACTTACCTGATGATACTGGTTGATACAATCCCGTCCTTCGGCTGTACCTCCGGACCATTCCTCTGTAGAACCTTTTAACCGGGGTTCGTTAAGTGTTTCAAATATTAAATGATGATCGTATTCTTTAAATCGATTAGCTATCTGAGTCCAGACTTTTTCCAGTTGATCTTTTACCTGATCTACATTTTCATATCTGGGTATGATCCATTCCTCATCGTGATGGATATTAACAATGACATACATGTCGTTTGTTAATCCATAATTAACCACTTCCTCAACCCTGTCGAGCCATTCCTTTTCAATGGTATAATCCGGAGCATCACCCATATGAAATTGCCAGGTTACCGGTACTCTTATGGTTTTAAATCCTTTAGCATTTATGGCATCAATTAATTCCTGTGTTGCTTTCGGATTACCCCAAGCTGTTTCATCATTCCCATGCGCATCTAAAGTGTTGCCTAAATTCCAACCAACGCCCATATTGGCAACAAATGCCATTCCTTCTTTATTTAAATCAGGTTCCTCCACGGTAGTAAATGAAATTTGAATATCCTGATCCAATGGTATATCAAAGGTGTTTATTACCGAACCCTTGGGGATACTAATGTCGTAAGTTGTATTGTAATCTAAGTCTACTGTAAATATAAGTTTGGTAAATGAGGCCGTTACATCAGCGGGATTACCATTAATAGTTATTCCATGATTGGTTGCTAGTGCCACTACTTCATCAAAGGTGACTTCCACCGCTGTTGAAATACCTACTTTGGTATCATTATTTTCGGGGATGCTTGATCTGAACTCCGGCGAAGTTTGTATGCTGCCATCACTCCCGGTGCAGCCTGTACATGAAATCAAAAGCATTACCAATAAAAAGCTACAAATATATTTCATCTGTTTAAAATTTAGTTAATTGCTGTATTTATACCTACAATATGCATCAGAAATTTTATTGCACATTGAAATTGTACTCATTTCACTATGCGGTTAGCGTTAAATAGTGTTCGTCTATAAAGTCCAACTACCGTATTGTTGTTCAAAATCTAAGTCATCATATACGCTGGTGTACTGCAGTTTGTTTTTTTTACACGCTTTGTATTTAAACTTTATTGTCCAGACACTCCACTTTATGGACTGGCACTAATTATTACTTTCAGGAAAGTCAGGGAACGGTACTAATTCCCTTGATGGTTATATAGAACCATTCCTGAAGTTAACCTGCAATGCGATTGCTTCTCAAATGCCGGAAATCCGGAACGGTTCTCTATAAGCAAGCAGTCCGTCAGAACCGTTCCTTAAATAACAACAGGCACATCCAGGTTATTAAACGCATTGCTAATTAGCGTTCGTTTATATAGTCCATCTACTGCGGTTGCTTAAAATCCAAATCATCATATACGCTGATATACTACGGTTTGGATTACTTACATGCCTTGTATTTAAACTTTATTGTCCAGACACCCCACTTTATGAAGTGACACTAATTATTAATTTCAGGAAAGTCAGGGAACGGTACTAATTCCCTTGATGATTATATAGAACCGTTCCTGAAGTTAACCTGTTATGATGTTGCTTCTCATATGCCAAAGATCCCATTAATTTACGAACCGGGGCAAACGCAACTACTAATAAATGACCAGTGAAATGAATGCTTCATTACGGAAAGTAATTATTTCCTGAACTATTAGATTCAGCTGGTCTGAAAAAGTTCAGATCGCTTTTATTTTTCAGGTTTTAACCTAACCAATAATATATCATGAGGCTGAATTTCTGCTTTTAGATTTTTCTTTGTTGAGCCCATATCCTTTTTGGCAAATAAATCCCGGATTAAGAATTCTTTATCATCAATCTTTAAAGAATGGTTTGAAACATTATCAGAAATCGGGTGCTTATTCCAATCATAATCAATAGAAATTGTTTCCTCAGTCATATTCACAAATCCAATAGCCCACTCATCATTGGCTAATGGTTTCACCCATACTTCCATGGGGCCTTCATCTGAATGGCGATACGCCTGAATTCCCAGTTTATCTTTATTAAGAGCAATAACTTCTTCGTTGGTTAAAATCTCAATAGTCTCATCGCGAACTGCTCTCAAGTCGTTACCCATAATTAATGGAGATGAGAGCATCACCCACATAGCAAAATGAACCCGATCTTCGGCATCTGTCATTCCGTTACCTACTTCCATCATATCAAAATCATTCCAGTGTCCGGGACCTGAATATTTACGAATATCCTTGCGCATGTTTATAATTTTCCAAACTCCCCATGAGGACCAGTTTCCATGTGACACTCCGCAATCCCAGCAATTGATTATATCACCTGATATGCGCCACATATGTCCCATTTCTTCTCCCCATTTCCAGGGATCATTGTCTCCCCACTCACATATACTAAAAACAATATCTCGACCTGTGGCATATAAGGCATCACGCATGGTTTGATAAGCTCCTTTGGCATTCAGATTTTCTGTATGACACCAGTCGTACTTTAGAAAATCGACTCCCCAATCAGCATAGAGCTTTGCATCCTGAAATTCAAATCCTCTACTTCCGGGAAATCCACCACAAGTCTTGTTGCCTGCACAATTGTAAATACCAAATTTTAATCCTTTAGAATGTACATAATCGACCAAAGCTTTTATGCCATTGGGAAATTTCTCAGGATCAGGCACCAGGTTATTATTTTCATCACGCTCCATAGCCATCCAACCATCATCCAGAACAATATATTCGTATCCGGCATCTCTTAATCCCCGTTCTACAAATGCGTTTGCAATATCTTTCACTAACTGCTCATTTATGTCAAGAGCAAAGGTGTTCCAGCTATTCCAACCCATGGGAGGCGTTAGTGCTAAACCTTCTCTTTTTTGTGCAAAAACCGATAGGTTTAAGGCAATCATAATAACAAATAGACTTAATCTTTTCATGTAATTATATTTATTTTCATTTAAGTTGCTTAATGAGTAGCTTTATTTTCATATGCATTATTCATATCGGGATTTTGTCCACGAGTACTCTACTTGTCTGATTCAATAATTCAACCCGATTATGCGTTGTAGATTACAATTCTCCCATCTAATAACCTGAGTTCGATTTTAACAGTGACTAATATAACATATTCAAATTAATATCCTTCACCGTAATTCATTAGTATCAGCAAGAAAATTCCATTTTTTTCCCAAAAATAATCGGCGGCAGGCTGTTACTCTTGCTCTCTAAATGATCCTTTACGGAAGCAAACTCACATTTTCCGAGCTTCAAAAGCCTCAAAAATAAAGCGTTCTTATCTGCCAGTTGAGTTTTCATGAAAGTACTGATTATTCATCTATGATGATGGTCTGTCTATTCGTATTTAATCTGCTAAAACTTTCAATTAAAGCTCGGGTATTATGATAAGGACATTTCCAGAATCCCACTTTACAATCACTTAGCACCGTTTTTTTATTTTTATCAACACGCCAATACCATCCTCCATTTTTTGTGTCTTTGATATTTGCTTTCACAAAATCCCATATCCGGATGGCTTTATCCAGATAGAGTTCATTACCACTCACTTTATAAGCATCAACTAATCCTATAATGGACTCAGCCTGAACCCACCAATGTTTATCTGTATCTATAAGTTCTCCATGCTGTTCGTAAAACACACTTCCATCCATATCTGTTCCATCGTCCAGCACTTTATCAACCACCCGTATTGCCAGCTTCTCCATTTCATCAATAAGTAATTTATCCTTTATTGCTCTGGCAGCATCACATAATAACCAGCTTGCTTCAATATCATGTCCGAACGAAATTTCAGTTGATTTAACATTCCAATCCATATCAAAGAACAACTGAAACTGAGCTGTATCCTTATTCAATATCTTTTCCTTAAACAACTCCAACAGTTCCTGAATACATTGTTTCAAATCAGCATCCTGCCATACGGAGTACAAATTCGTATACGGCTCAATAATATGCAGATGCGTATTCATTGATTTAGGTTCTTTGGCATCCTTCTCGCTTAAGCGCATATCACTTAATGGAGTCCAGTTTCTGCCCAGTGCTTCTACGTAACCACCATTTTTCTCATCTCTAAATTTCTCTTCCACAATTTTATACAGATTGATGGCATATTGTTTACTCATTTCATCCCCTGAGGCCTTATAATACTCAGCAAAGGCATAAATACCAAAGCCTTGTGCATAAGCTTGCTTACGATCATCTACAACAGCCCCCTCTGTATTTACAACCCAATACAATCCTCCATAATCATGATCGTAAAAATGAGTCAGCAAATAATCGAAGGCGCGTTTTGCTAATTCCAGGTATTCCGGATTCATACTGTGATTGTAAGCAGAAGAAAATGACCACAACAGGCGGGTATTTAGTACTGCTCCTTTATCTGCTTTTGTATTGATTTCTCCTGATGAACTTAACTCTCCAATAAAACCACCCTTAACTTCATCTACGGTATTATTTGCCCAGAATTCGTGAATTGCGATCCATTCTTTATGTATTTCATCAAGAAAAACGTCTAATAATTCGATCTCATTTTTTATCATATCTTTATTCATTCCGCTTTTAACTTCCGCTGAAATTTAATTTCATACTTATCATTAAAATTGATTTGCAAAGCTTTAACTTGAGCTACGTAACAGCACTTATTGTGCCTCTCCTGATATTACATCGACTTCTATGTTTACTTCAGATCAGGCATCTGATCACGGGTAACCACATAATCCGTACTAAAGGCATCAATCCACCACGCTGCATTGGCATGCATATGATCTGTACTTGTAAAAGCTGTATTGTTTATATTGTAAGTTCTTTCGTAATCGTACCAGGGCATAAAATAAGACCACCTGGCTCCAGCCGACCATTGCTCCGACATTTTAGCTACACTCCCTAATTCACTTAATGTGACTATTTTGTGTGGAAACCTCTCTTGTATCGAATTAAATTGTGAGGCAATATCTAATGCATCGTCATTTGAATAAATATCTCTGCCTACTATATCAACATACTCATCTCCCGGATAGAAGGGGTCATCCTTTGTTTGTGTATTCCAAACCCATATCAGGTTATTTAATCCCTGACTTTCGAAATAATCAAACATAAAAATCCAAATATCTTTATAAACCTCTGCCCCTCCTGCACCCCACCAAAACCATGCTGTTCCGTTAGGATATTCATAAATATTTCCGGCAGCTTCATGTAACGGGCGCCAGATAACCGGAATATTTCTGGCCTGAAGTAATTTCAGATACCCCGCAATCTTCTCCAGATCTGCTTTGGCCAACGTATTCTCCCAGGTTCCTTCTATGGTAACATTCGAAGCTTTAAATGTTGTTTCTCCAGGTTTGTATGTGTAATCTTCAGTACCATAAGCATACCTTTCTCCTCCATTAAATTTCGGAACTAACCAATGCCAAGAGGCACTTATTAAGCCATTATTGCTCCACCAATCTTCTATAAAACCGGTTTGAGAATAATTGATCCAATTGGCAGGAGAAAAGGGTAAATGAATGTAGTCTATTGTGGCTATGGCCGGATATTTTCCCGTATGTTGTCTGACCCATTCGGCTTCATTGATATTCCAGGCAACATTTGATTGTTCTGCAGAAATACATTTTACACCGTAATTTTCTTTCAGAAAGTTATATACATTTACGGCTTCTGGTGTTGCATTTGCGCTTACCAGATTTTCGCTTATCTCAATAATCATTTCGTTTTCAGTTGAAAACGAAAATTGAATGGGTTGTTCCAGGTCCACTCCATAGGTATTAATAACTGCTCCTGCAGGTATGTACACATGGTAATCTTTACTCTTCTCTAAATCAACATCTAATGTTATTCTGGTGAATTGCGCAGAAGCATTTACACTTTCATCATTTACTTTAATTCCATGATTCTCTGCAAGTGTAACCACCTCATCAAAAGTAATTTCTATACTGGTAGTAATACTAATGCCTTCTGCATTTTCCTCAGGTTGGCTTGATTTAAATAACGGAGGCATTTTTATTTCACCAGAACTCTTTGAACATCCAATAACGAAAATTAATGAGAAAATTAAAATGAATAAATTTTTCATACTTCATTTATAAACAGGCAACGCCTGATATTTAAGCGTTAAAAAAATGACATAACTATCACATATTGCAAAAGTGCATCCAGCCTATTGCAATGATTCAGAATCAGTAATACCGAATAAAATTCAAAATGCAACTTCTAAAGTAGCTTGAATTCAGCTCGGCATTATACCTGCACATTTATAGTTTTATTGGGTATAACCTGATATTTTAAAATCCCCAAGAGTCAGCAGACTACAGCCATAGTGAGGCATTCTGTAACAGTCGGGTTAAAAATACTATACTAACGTATCAGGTATAATATGTCAGTTTTTAACTGTGGTTACTTATTTAAAGGCTGTTTAGTTACTTTAACTAAACAGCCTTAGAATTGAATAGAATTGTTTAGATGAATTATTTCACTTCGAATCGAATATTATCGATACCCATATTTATTTTAATAGAATTACCCCATGACCAAATCATACCAAACTCTTTACCTCCATCTACTGCATTAGGTATTGAATTTCCACTTCCATCAACAAATTCAGATAATGGAATTTCAACAGTTACCCATCCAACAGTTTTATAACCTGCTGCATTTCCATCCCAAGGTGTCCAATAATAAGAGTAATCACCCAGTTTCACCTGTAAGCGTCCTTCATAAATCGCTTCACGCACATTCACATCAAACTTGCAAACATCCTTACTTACATCTATTCCGTCAGTAACGAAATTATTATTACCATTCCGGAAGAATAAACCATCGTACCAACCGTCTCCACTCATTCCATCGATATTCCAGAATGAAGAACCATCAGATGAGTTTGCAGGATCATCCAGAATTCCACTATTGATTGCATTACCCCACCAGGAATCTTTAGCACCAGTATTATTAAAATCAAAAAATACATAAGCTTCATTGATCACCGGATCTGTTCCTCCAAAATAGATCTCTGGCAAAATGCCTTCTTCACCTTCGTAAGTAATCATTCTGATATTTCCATAACCCAATGCCACATCTAGTGGTACATATACTTCAACTTTGGTATCTGATTTGGCACCATAAGCTGTAGCTGTAATATTATCAGGAAAAATCAACTCTTTGATTAAATCCATTTTTGTTCCGTTCAAGGTTATGATTTTACCTGGTTCTGCTCGACCTTCACTAAACGATTCAAAATTTGGCAGGTTCTGTAATACTTCTAAATCAGTGGCTGTCATCACTTCAATACCATTAACGGCTACTAAGGTTAAGGTGCCGGTTTCTGCTCCTACAGGAATGGTTACGGTAATTTCAGTTTCTGACTGGCTTACTATTGCTCCTTCAAGTCCGCCTGTAAACACCACTTTTGAAACAATATCAAAATTAGTACCTGTGATTACCACATCAGTATTTGGTTTTGATGAAGCAGGAGTAAATCCGGATATTACCGGAGCTACTATTGCAAGCTCACCACCAGAAACCGTTTTTTCAGATGTGGTGGTAAAAACCACCTCTCCGCTCAATGCTGCATCAGGCACTGTCACCTTGATTTCAGTTTCTGTTCCTCCAGCTTCGATCACACCTTCTGCTCCTCCACCAAATGTCACCTTACTAATGACATCGAGGTTTGTACCGGTTACGGTAATACTTGCTCCGTTTTTAACTGTGGTTGGAGAAACACTCACTGTAGGATCAATCATAACCAAATCATCTGATGACAAAACGGCTACTTGTGATGCCTGTATTAAAGAAATGATTCCATCCTGAGCATCCATTGGTACTGAAACTGTTATTTCGGTTGCACTCTGAGCCGTAAATTCACTCACTTCTTTATTTCCTCCAAATACAATTGTTTTTACCAAATCCAGATCAGTTCCGCTAATAACTAAATCGGTACCAGCTTTCACCGGATTTGGAGCAATTGTAGTAATAACAGGCAAAACCACGCCTAATTCAGAAGTTGAATAAATGATTATCGGGTCTTCTGCGCCATTAGACAAGGCAATTTTACCAGTCTGAGCTTCTTCAGGGACAAGGATTTTTATCTCTTTACGCGATTGACTGATAAAGCTAGTGCTATCAACTACTATACGGTCAGTAAAGATAATTTCACCCACACGATTCAGATAATCTCCGGTAAGCGTTAACTCATTACCTGGTTTAATAAGCATTGGCGAAAAAGCATCCATTGATATTGGTTCCTCAAAACCAATTGGTGTCATAGTAACGATACTTCCATCAGGATAAATCAACTCTACATACCCTTCCTCTGCGGTTTGAGGAACAATTAGCTTAATGCTGTTTGCAGTATGCTCCGTAAACTCCGACTTAGAAATTTCAATTCCCACAGGTAATTTCACAGATGTAACTGCGTTCAGATTTTGACCTATAAATCTTAGTTCTGCACCTCGTTGTATAGGCATTGGCCCATAACTTAGGAGTTCTGTTGCATTACTTCCATCATCATCGTCATCTTTACATGAAGTAAAAAAAACACTGGATCCCATAACTCCTATGAGAAATATAAGTAATACAGACTTTATGTATTTTTTGTTCTTTGTTTGCATAACAAGTCGTTTTTATTTAAAAAAAATCTACATAGGAACAATACGAATATTGTCGATACACATATGAACGTTACAATCCACGCCTTCAACTCCACCATTCCAAACAAAGAATGTAAGTCCGCCAAGCATATCAGTAGTAACATTTTCATCTGCGTCAGTTCCGTCTTGTAAATAATGGAACTCAGTCATTGGAATGGTAACTGTTATCCAGCCTTCTGTCTGGAAACTTCCTGAACTTGCCCAAGGCATCCATAAACCACGAGGTGTAACACCATCACTAATATATCCATTAGTACCGCTAACGTCATATGAAGTAAAAATCATTTGCAAAGCACTTGAACTCCATGGTTCTAGTACATTACATTCAAACTTCAACACTGCTTTACTTAAATCACCATCATAAAATGGCTCATTTGGTCGACCATTAGAAGCATTCCATAAGTTAAAACTGTGTGCATCTTCATTCCAGGTAGCGCCAACTTCTCCAGACATTGCTCCGTTAAACAGTACATAGTTTCCGCTTATTCCTTCAGGATCAGAATTGGCAATAACTCCAGAACGCCAGCCCCCTGAGGCATCCAGATTATCCCAATCCAAAATATAATTACGATCATCGCGGAAATAGAATGATGAACGGGATGATCCATAAATACTCTTTACAGTAAGCTGACCCACTCCAGAACCTTCTGGTACAATTACTTTTATTTCATCAAAATCATCACTAACACTTACTACTTCCGCTTCTATTTCTCCAGGGAAAAACACTTGCAGTGGAACATTAGGATCATTTATAAAATAACTTCCTTTAATAACAGCTTCATCACCATCCGGAACAAATTCGCACAACATTGATGACGGTGACGGAGGTGGAACCACCACATTAAAGTCATATGCTAAAGTATCCTTTCCTGCTATCATAAAGATTTTATCAGATACTTCACCTGGAATTTCATTAGGTATGGTAACAAATAAAACATCTGAAGTAATAAAGCTGGTGTTTAAATAGGCTTGTCTATCGTTAAACCACATTTCTGTGATACTGGTAAGATTATCACCAACTAAAGCAATAGTAGTATTTAACGAAGCACTAACGATTAAGGAATCAGCCTTTTCCGGATCTGACATTCTAATATAGTTTACGGTTGGCGTACCTCCCGTAATTTCATATTCATGAGGATATTCCTCGCATGATTGAAACATTACTCCAATGGAAGAAACCATCATTAAAAGTAATGTGACAAATATATATTTTTTCATATTTTTCATATTGAACTTCTTTATTGAAATTAATTATAACCTATAGAACTAAAATCAAATTCTACAGGCTCATCCATTAATCCCGGGTTTAATGATAAATCAACTTCAGGGAATGGAATGGTAAAATCATCATCTGTAAGTCCTGTAATTTTGTGACTAAAGATTTCAAGACTGGAATCGTCTCCATTAAGATAAAAATCATTAAGCCCCTGCCAGTAACCGCGTTCCTGATCCATAATCATTGCTTTTGCTGCGGCTGGTTTATAATAATGTAATCTAACAATATCATACCACCTGTCTCCTTCAAGTGCTAATTCTTTCCGACGTTCATTATCAATATCCTCAAATGTAAAGCTGGTAGCATCAACATGACTCCCTTTTAAGGCACGCTCACGAACTGCATTTAATGCTTTTAATGCAGATACATCACTTGATGATACTGCATCACCTAAAACTGCCTCTGCATATATCAGGTATACATCAGCCAAACGAAGAATATGAGTGCTTAACGGAGTGCTCATACGATCAAGGCTTTCATACCCTTGAGCCTGTGCATCGGCCAAACGACCTACAATATGCTTGGCACAATTTGAACCTGATCCACTGGAAAAAATGATTGAACCTTCATAAACTCCATCAGAGGAGCTATCCCAGTTATAAGTAAATCCGCCTTTGTCAACCCAAAAATAATCATAGTAATCACCATACATCATCATTGTTGCTTTACGACGTGTATCCCGATAATTTCTGGTTAATTTATCTGCACTTTCTTCATAGGCTGCTTGCAGGTCGATAGTTGGATACACCGAATTACCCCATGATTGTACCGCATCAGAAAAGTTTGTTGGGGATAAATCAGACTGAAATGAGTTTTGACTGGTCCATTGCGAACCAACAGTCCACTGCCATGCGATTAAACTCTCTTGCGAGAAGTTTCCTTTAAGTTGAAAGATATCGGCATATTCAGGTTCTAATATACGACCACTTTCTTCAATAACTATTTTAGCATACTTAGCAGCGTCAGCTAAATCTTCAGCACTTCGTGAACCAATCATCCCATAACCAGATTTAGTTAGGTAAACTTTTGCCAATAATCCATAAGCACTATACTTATCTATTCTACCTTTTTCATTTTTTTTAGGTAATAATTCAATCGCATCTTTTAACGTCAAAATTATATACTTATAAACATCATCAACCGTATTACGCTTTAAATTTGCAGATGTGTTATTGGCAATGATGGATGCATTATCATGAATAATAGGCACTGCACCAAAACAACGTACTAAATAGAAATAAGCCATGGCTTTCCATGTCATAGCCTCACCCTTTACAGTATTTTTAGCATACTCAGTAACAGCAGGTCCGGATTTCAAATCCACATTTTGAATAACTCCATTGCAATAGGCATTAACAGACCATAAGGAGGCTGATGCTTTGGCAATATCACCATCTGAATTATTTAATGTAAAATTGGTATATCCATCATCAATACCAAATACGATATTTCCGGCCAACACATCACCAATTTTCATAAATCCACGTTGAAAATCATACCACGGAGAGTTATAGATTGAGTTTACAGATTGAAACACCTGATCGTCATTCTTATAAAAACTATCAATCGTATATGAATCTTCGTTCGGACGATCTAAAAAGTCTTTACAAGACACTGTTAGACCTAGAATTAAGATGACTATTAAAAGTCTTTTTATTTTATATTTTTTCATCACAATTACTTATTAGAATGATACATTTAAACCAAAGGTGAATACCTGCGGTGATGGATAACGACCATTATCCAACCCAAATACATTTGGACTCTGGGTACTAGCTCCAACTTCCGGGTCGAATCCTGTATAATTAGTAAATGTTACCAGGTTTTCAACACTAGTATACACTCTTGCATTAGCTAAGTGAATTTTTTCAACGATGCGTTTTGGCAATGTATACCCCAGAGTGATATTTTTAATTCGTATGAAAGAACCATCTTCGATGTATCTATCTGATATTCTATCATTATCATTAGGGTCAGCAGCCACTGCTCTTGGAATTTTAGTAGAAGAGTCAGCCACTCTTACATTACTTACATCTTCCCAAAAATTTTCAATGCCACTACCATTTGGATACACCACTGCTCCATCAATAGCTTCTAATCTGGCTCTGTTATTTACAACCGCCAACTGGTTGGTCCAGATACTTTTCATATTTGATAGGTTAACGGCAGTGTAATTCATTACGTCATTTCCGTATGAACCATGTACGTATACACTTAAATCAAAATTTTTGTACGAGAAAGTATTGTTAAAACCAAAGGTAAAATCAGGCATTGGCGATCCGATTTTTGTACGGTCGTAGGAATCAATAATACCATCAGGTTTTCCATCGGGACCGCTGATATCTTTAAATTTAATATCTCCAACATAGGTTGTACTACCAAACATAAATGATTCTCCATCCTCAGGGTATGCTGAAGGTCTTGGACTATTCTGCAAATCATTTAAATCCTGATAAATTCCATCAGTTACATAACCATAAAAGTTAAATAACGGATCACCTACTTCAGTAAGAGAAACCACATCATTCCATTGTCCATAACCTTCGATATGAGCAGAAGGAGTTCCATCGAGTGCGACTAACTTATTCCTGTTAAAAGAAATTTGGAAATCAGTATCCCATGTAAAGTCACCTTTCATATTATGGGTGGTTAATGATACTTCTAACCCTTTATTATTAATCTCACCATAATTTCCCCAAGGCGCTGCTAATGCACTAGAATCATTTCCTCGTGTACCCATATATGAAGGTAATTGAAGAGGCATGAGCATGTCGCTGGATGTTTTATCATACACTTCAAAAACAATATCAGCGAAATCTAAAATAGATAAATCTAATCCAATATTATATTGTTCTTGTTTTTCCCATTGTATGTATGGATTTGCAATATTCTTCTGGCGATAACCCGCACCTAAACCAGTTTCCATTTTTGATATACTTGAACCCCATAAATAACCTCCTATATTTTGGTTACCTACTTGTCCCCAACCAAATCTAAGTTTGGCGTTTGTGATGGCAGGTTTAGCCCATTCCATAAATTGCTCATTGCTTAACCTCCATGATCCTGCAAATGAATGGAAACTTGCCCATCTGTTTTCCGGTCCGAAATTAGAAGATCCATCACGACGATAAGTATAAGTCATCATATACCTATCATCATAATTATAAGTAAGTCTTCCGAAAAATGATAAGTTGGATGAACTTCCAAATCCATAAGTTATTTGAGGCACACCAGCTCCTAATTGAGGGTTTTGAATATCGTTACTTGGTAATTTGGTATTGTAAACACTTTGATATTCATATTTTGATTCAAACATATCCTGCCCAACCATCACAGTTCCACTATGTTTTCCTATACTTTTTTTGTAAGTTAGATAGTTTTTTATTTGCCAGAAAACATTCTTATTCGTTTGTGCACGCATTGAGTTTATAGGCCTTTCCCAGTTTCCATAAACCAGTGTTGGTCTGAAAACTTCTGCTTTTGAAAAATCAATATTCATAGTACCCTCAGTATGAAGAACCAAATCTTTTGTGATTTTTGCATCAAAGAATACAGTACTACCAAAGGAATTCCTTCCTAAAAAGTTATCATCATCCATGGCCATACCAATAGCATTTGGCTGGGTTGTTTGTCCTTCTCTAAAAATACTTGCATATCCGCCATCCATATTATAAATAGGCATATCCGGAGTCGATTGCAAAGCAATTCGAATAATCCCAGCTTCAGAATCAGCCAAGCCTAATCGTTCATCGGTTTGAGAATAATTAATATTTACTCCCATTTTTAACCAATCTTTTAATTCAGCATCGAGGTTAGTTTTAAAGGTAAAACGTTCCATTTCAGTGCCAATAACAGTACCTTCCTGATTCAAATATCCTCCAGATACATAATATGTTAGTTTATCACTACCTCCAGAAACATTTAGTTGATGCTGTTGCATTGGAGCTAACTGAAAAATTGACTCTTGCCAGTCTGTACCATGTCCTAATAAGGAAGGATCCATAAACTCAGGGCGTTGATCACGACCATTTGTTTCTGAAGCTACAGCATTACTGAATGCTGCAAATTCCTTTAAATTCATGATATCAATGCTGGTTGATTGGTTTTGAACACCATAGGAACCGTCGTATGAAAACTTAGCATCTCCCTTTTTTCCTCTTTTAGTAGTAATAATAATAACACCATTGGCACCTTGCGACCCATAAATTGCCGTGGCTGATGCATCTTTGAGAATCTCCATGGATATAATGTCACTCGGATTGATTTTTGATAATGGAGAAATTCCTGTGGTTGGTGAATTACCCAAAGCATCACCTAATCCTAAAGAATGCCCACCTGTATTTGTATTCGTCATGGGTACTCCATCAATTACATACAAAGGTTCCGCTCCTGCATTTACAGTACTTTGTCCACGAACTCGAATACTAACAGCTCCACCAGGTTGACCTGATGTAGAAACTGCTGTTACACCAGACGCACGACCTTTTAATGCCTGATCAATATTGGCAATTCCTGCCCCTTTCAATTTATCTGCGTTTAATGATACAGAAGCACCTGAAAGGTCACTCTTTTTCATATTACCATAACCTACTGCTACTACTTCATCGAGCCCTACGGCATCAAGTTCCATTTTAACATTAAGGTCAGAAATGTTTGATACGTCTATCTTCTGGTCTTTAAAACCGATAAAAGAAAAGACCAATACATTATTACCTTCCGGCACTTTAATACTAAAGTAACCATCGACATCACTGATTGTTCCTTGGGTTGTACCTTCTATTATTACGGAAACCCCCGGTAAAGGCTGACTTGTATCATCCTTAACAGTTCCGGTTACTATCTTTCCCTGGCCATACGTTGCATGAACCACCAGAAACATGACAATAACACCTAATAATCGCAGATTCATATTCATAAAAATTAATTTAAAATTTAACTAGTCATAGTATAGCAACTTTGCTTTACGCATTAATAATTAACAAATTTATACATGAATTAACATGATAGCGAATACTATTTTATCATAGAGTAGTACTTTACTTACAAAATGATGACTTTCAAAAAAAGTTGTACTCGTAATACCTGCCCATAAAGTCGGGTGTTCGGAGTGTAACGATGAGGATCTGGATTTAGAACAACAACGAAGTAGTTGGACTTTATTGATGAACACTAATGAACTATACGTTTGATTCCCGGGATGTGCTTGATGTTATTTAAGGAACGGTTCTGACGGACTGCTTGCTTGCTTATAGAGAACCGTTCCGGATTTCCGGCTTTTGAGAAACAATAGCATTGCTGGTTAACTTTAGGAACGGTTCTATAGAACCATCAAGGGAATCAGAACCGTTCCCTGACTATCAATCAATACTGGGAAGTATGAATAATGCCATATACCAACAGTATGGGGAGATTAATCGGAAAGTTCTCAATATTATACCGGCGCATTTATAGTTTTAATTTGGTATAAAAAAGCGTTTGAATACGTCACCATATATCAATGAAAACTTATCAAGAGGAAGGTGGCTAATGATGACGTTGTAAGTTTTAAAAACAATATATACCGGTGACTTTAAGAAGTTGGTGTATGGGGAATTACCAAAAGACGATAATACATTGGGTACGCTGAAGCGGATTAAAGAACGCCTGGTAAGTGTGACTTGGGGTGTGAAGGTGGAAAGTGACTAAAATACAAGAACTGAAGTTACGACTATATTTTGTAACGCAGTATCATTTAATAGCATAAAATTATAGCGCTAATATCCCAATGATATTAGCGCTATAATTTTATGTTTTGCTTATTTTAGATTTCAGCATAACTCATAACGCTTCACTAGCATAGTAGCGTATATTTTTTTATACTGATCAGGTTGGTAATCATTTTATCATCTGCAAATGCATCATTTCAAGATTATCAATTGAAATAACACTTTGTGCATTTACCTGAATTCTGTATTTTCTATGGGGTAACATATCAAAATAGTTATCCGAAAACGCTGCTTTTTGATTCCTCATCTTCAGGTATAACTGACGCACAAGCTTATTGCTTTCAAGCACCAGATAATATTTTCCATCTTCCAGAATCAAATCAGTCTCAATATGAGCCTCAGGTAAAGTCATAAACTTTGGTTTTACCAGATACGCCAGATTATCTGCAAGCAGGTTATCTTCTTGTTTTAACTGTAAATGGATTACAACATCGTTTTTCTTCTTCTTTTTTAATAGCTCTTTTATATTAAATGACCCGATTTGAGAGCTGTTATTAGAATTTAACGTTATTGGCAATTCATACCTTGAAACCTCATTGCCCTCAAAATCCAGAACTGACATAAGCAACAATGCCGATTGAGTTTGCTGCAAATCAGAAATCCCGTATACGACCAGTTGATCCGCATCTTGTTGTACGGTGACAATCACTGGTTCATAGGATTTTTTAACCGTGTAATGCATGGCTTTCCAATTGTGATAATAATCGGTACTACTCCAACTGGCAACCGGCCAGCAATCGTTTATTTGCCAGTACAAGGTACCCATACAATAAGGCATGGCCATCCGATGCGCTTCAATGGCCTTTTTTGCTCCCCGCGCCTGCAATATATGGCTCATGTATAAAAACTGCTCAAAATCTTCAGGCACAACAGGATATTCCCAACCCATGTATTCTTTGATTCTTAAATTTCCAATTCCACTTCGCTGATGAGCGGCCATAACCTCTGATTTTATATTAAAATCTTCCTCAATGGCATATTTTTTTACTGTTTCAAACTCAGGAAAAGACTGAAAACCATATTCACTGATAAAGCGGGATTTGTATTTATTAAAATCCTCAAAAGGATGCAAACCGTGCCATACGCCCCAGTAATGCATATCGCCGGAGGTAGTTTCATAAGTGGCATGCTTCTCTGGTTCGTAACCTGCCTGTGGTGAAGAAGGCCAATAGTCAACTCCAACCATTAAGCTATCCAGTACTCCAGGCAAAACCTGATGAAAAATAGCAAGGTAAGCCTTTTGTAATTCTTCCTGCTGATCTTTAGTATAGCGTTGTTTCCATCCCCAACCACCATCACCATAGTAATGCCAGGCTGTATTGATTTCATTATTTCCACACCATAAGGCAAGACACGGATGGTTACGCAATCGTTTTACATTATCAATCGCTTCCTGTTTTACGTTTTCAATAAATTCGCTATTGCCAGGATACATTGAACAGGCAAACATAAAATCCTGCCAAACTAACAATCCGTTTTTATCACAAAGCTCATAGAAATAGTCATTTTCGTATATTCCTCCGCCCCATACACGTAACATGTTCATATTAGCATCCACGGCATCTGCAATTACCTTATCGTAATCTTTTTGCGAAACGCGTGGTAAAAAACTATCATTAGGGATATAATTTGCGCCCTTGGCAAAAACACGAACTCCATTTAACTCAAATAAAAACGATTCTCCGGATTCATCTTTTTCACGCACTAGCTTTATACTTCGCAACCCTGTTTTTACCACTTGCTTCGCTATCGGGGTATTATTTCTGATAATTTGAATTTTAAACTCATACATATCCGGCTTACCCAATCCGGCACTCCACCATAGTTTTGGATTCTCAATATTAAACGGAATGTTTATTGTTGAAAGACCTTTTTTAACCGTTACTGCTTTTGATTCCAGTTCCTGATTATCGGAAATATTATATAAAACAATTGTTGCATTGAAACTTTCTTCTGCACTGATATCAATCTCCGCATTTAATTCGGCAAGATCTGCATTTACCTTTTGCTGCTTAATGGAAAAGTCGGTGATAATCGCATCGTTCCATGTCAACAATTCAACTGGTCGCCAGATACCGGAAGTCACAAAACGAGGCCCCCAATCCCAACCATAATGATAACCCGCTTTGCGAGTAAAAACAGATACCTTTTTATCTCCTAACCCACCATTTTCTGATTGATCATTGTTTGCCGGATAATCATATGGAGATGCTTCATATAACTCAAGTCCTTTTTTGATTGGAGAATGAAAATATACTTTTAAGGTATTAGTTCCGGTAACAGCTGAGGACTTAATATCCACATCCCAGCTACGATGCATATTATTGGCTTGCAGCAATAAATGATCATTCAAATAAACATCGCCATATGTATCTAAGCCATGGAATCGCAGCATCAGTCTATCATGTTTTAAATCTGCGTCATTTAACTCAATAGTCGTAGTGTATATCCAGTCCTTCTTATCAATCCACTGTAAATCTTTTTCATTTGTACGGTAGAAAGGGTCTTCAATCTGACCATTGTTTAATAAATCTGTGTGGATTGTACCAGGAACCGTCGCTGAACCAGAATGATCACCATCTACTTCCTGATAACTCCACCCGTTACTGATTATTTTAACAGACATAGTTTCAGTTTTTTGCGGTTGACATGCAGTGATTAAAAACAAGCTGCATATTATTGTTATGCATATATTTTTCATGAGTTTATTATTTAGTAATTTGATACAAGTATCAAGATTGATGAATACGGAGACACAAAGACACTGAGTTTATTTTTTCTATTCTTCATTCATTCTTATTTGTTCCAGATCTGTAATTATTTCTACCATTTTTTTATCGCTGAGTTTATAAAACATGATGACTAATCCGGATAGAAGTGCAGCGACTCCGGGAATCCAACTCATCATATATTTAATTCCATTAATGGTTTCAGGAGTTTGGCTGGTATTAGCCTCAAAACCATATAATGACAATAACCAAAGGGTTATAGATCCACCAATGGTCCAACCTAATTTTTGCGACATACTGGATGCCGAGAAAACCAAACCCGTTGCCCTCCGTCCGGTTTTCCATTGTGAATAATCAGCAGCATCGGCATACATCGACCATAACAACGGGAAAATAATACCTGCACAAAAACTAATGAGTGCCTGAAGGGTATAGATAAGCCATATACTTTCTTTATCTACAAAATAAAACACAGCACTTAATACTGCAGCTCCGAACATAGCAAACATAAACGTTTTTCGTTTACCGATAATTGACGAAACCGGTTTGGCCATCATCACCCCAATCATGTTGGTTGCCTGGCCTAAAAAAAGATATACCGTACTAAACGTAAGTGTAGTAGCAGAGAATACCAGTGCCGCATCATCGATCACGTAGTATTTAAAATAATACAAAGCCACTCCGTCTCTAACTGAATTAAATATTAAAGTGGCCACTCCGGCACCCAATAAAATAAACCAGGGGATATTTCCACCAAGATTCTTCAGGTCTTCCTTTAAGCTATTCTTTTGCGATTTCGGAGGCGAAATCCTTTCTCTGGTCCAGGAAAAAGTTAGTATAAAAAAACAAACAGCAATTATACCCACAACCATCATGGTATACTGATACGAAGATACTTCGGTAAAACTACCTTTAAACCAATCAACCAGTGGTTGGTAAATAAGCACAACCAATATACTTCCTGCAAAAGCAAAAACCATTCGATAGGAAGCAAAAGAAGTTCGGTCATTGGATTTGGGCGACATCACCCCCAGCAAACTGGCATAAGGAACATTAATAGCCGTATAGGCCATCATCATCAAGGTATAGGTAAGATAGGCATATATAATTTTTCCGGTTAAACCAAAATCAGGTGTGGTAAACATTAATACTCCAATGATACCAAAGGGGATGGCTACCCAAAGTAAATAGGGGCGGAATTTTCCCCACCGCGTGTTGGTACGATCAGAAATAATACCCATGATGGGATCATTGGCTGTATCCCATATACGGGTAACCAGAAGCATGGTACCCACAGCAGCGGCAGAGATACCAAAAACATCTGTATAAAAAATAGGCAGGAATATGGAAAATATCTTCCAGAACATGGATGATGCTGCATCTCCAAATCCATATCCTATTTTTTCCCTTATGCTAACTTTATCATTCATTTAATTGTGTGTATTTGCTGATGACAGCAATAAAAAATACTCCGTTTTTAATCCAATAACGTCATGAAACCTTGATTACTATCTACCAATGAATTAATGGTATTTACCGACTCATGCGAAAATAATTTATCCTGAGGCGAATTTATACAATAATCAACTAACTGTTCTATAGTAGAAGTAGCCACATGCATACGCGTATCTGATGAGGCATAATAAATAAATACTTTTCCGTCATCATCTTTTATCCATCCATTGGAGAAAACAACATTAGATACATCGCCAACCCTTTCCTCTTTTAATGGAGCTATAAAATGACCATGAGGTTTATGGGTAATGATCCATGGTTTTTCCAGATCGGTCATAAACATATACAACGTATATCTCAGTCCGGCAGCAGTATTTCTAACCCCATGAGCCAGTTGCAACCATCCCCGGGGTGTTCTGATCGGAGCAGGTCCTAAACCATTTTTTACTTCATATATGGTATGGTAAGTTCTGGCATCAACAATCACCTCTTCTTTAACCTCAGGATTTTCAATGGTATCTGACAATCCAAATCCAATACCACCTCCTTTTCCAGTATCAATAAAACCATCCTGAGGGCGTGTATAAAAAGCATATTTACCTTCTACCAAATGAGGAAACAACACCACATTCCTTTGTTGCCCTGTTGTTGAAATCAAATCGGGTAAGCGCTCCCATTTAATCAAATCTTTAGTACGTGCGATTCCGGCAGCTGCCACAGCACTTGAAGTATCTCCTTGAGGTGCCGAGGGATCTTTACGTTCGGTACAAAATACTCCATAAATCCATCCGTCGTCGTGCTGCGTTAAGCGCATATCGTAAACATTGGTATCCGGCTCTTCGTTTTGAGGAAGAACAATGGGTTTATTCCAGAATTGAAACCCATCAATACCATTACTACTTTCTGCCACCGCAAAAAAGGACTTTCGATCATTACCTTCAACACGCACCACCATAAGGTACTTCCCATTAAACTTGATGGCGCCTGCATTAAAAGTGGCGTTAAAACCGATGCGCTCCATTAAAAATGGATTTGTATTTTTATTCAGATCATATCGCCAGTGCAAAGGCACGTGTTCGCGTGTTAATACCGGCTTTTTATATCGTTGATATATACCGTTTTCACTATATTTTTCCTTATTACGCTTATTAATAAGCTTACTATGTAATTTCTTTAATTTCTCTAATCTTTCCTCAAACGATTCCCTTTGCATTGTATTATCATTTAATCAATTACACTTTTATAGTCACTCAATAACCATATAGACTCACTATTTAACAAACTGGCTGCATCCTTTTCTGCTTTATGCCCCGGGTATGGAAAAAAGTAATGAACATCCGGATCATTACGCCAAACCATAACATAACTGATATTGGCTCGTACAATAGAATCATTAAGCACATACCCCAGCTTATGGGTGTACCATAAACTGTCTGTTACATTCTCTAGTCCTGTTTCTGTTAAAGCTGATAACTTATTCTTTTTATTGGCCAGATTGATTACCACTTTTAATTTGGCAACAGCCATATCTTCGGCATCAGTTCGCAGATCATAATAATTATCCATACCCAGAATATCCACAAATTCATCACCCGGATACCACTGTAAGTAATCTTCTTCATACAGGAAATTACAATCGGGAGAATAGGCAATAACCATTTGCGGCAAGTTGAAATTATTACGCAGATAAGTAACCGTTAAACGGAACAACTCTTTAAACTCCATTTTTGTACAATGTTTATCTCCCCACCAAAACCAATCTCCATCCATTTCGTGCCATGGTCGGAATATAAAAGGAATTAATTCGCCATCAGGGCGTGTTAAAGATTGAAAAAACTGACCTACACGATTCAGTTGATTTAAGAATTCGCTATGATGGTTTCCATTCGGGAGGATATATTTAACCACTTGTTTTGAGGTAGTCCATGAATTTGTAGTGTCAATTACAGAATAAGGATGCCAGCTAAAGGTGTTAATCCCACCCATTTGATCTACTTCAACGGCAAAATCTTTCATTTTGTCAAAGGGTACGCTATCCAGATTTACGCTATTACCCAGCTCAATACCGCCTAATTCCCAGCCAAATAGGGCCGGATAATCACCCGATACTCTTTTAACATCTGATTGATCTTTTACATACTTCCAGTCGATTCCATATGCTAAATCATCCTGATGGCCAAAGAGCATGCCTTGACCTTTTATGGATTTGAGATGTTGGATAATTTCTTTGGATGTATTTGAGCATGAAATAAAACATCCTGCAACAAATACAATGCAACTATAGTATAAAATCCTGAGCATTTATCATGTTTTAATATTCTTATTATCAATATATTGACTAAAACAAACTCAGAAATCCCACTCTAAAATCTGTATTAATCGTAAATACAAAGATAAAACACAAAGTCGCTACTGTTTAAACAAAAAAAAAACGAATCATGATACTATTTGAACAAATTCAAGCAAGATAATAGAAAACAGGAAGAAAGGGTTTTAAAAAAATCCTCAAAGAAAAAAAGCTACTCATTATGGTGAATCAGGCTTGAATTTGAATTCACATGAAAATTGAAAGGCTATTATCACAACTTATTTAATGATGATTCTAATGCTAGTTGACAACGACTCAATATTAATAACCTGAGTTCGATATAAAATTAATGGCTCAAATCGCTTATAAATATTGAGTTTCAAGGAATGTTTGCGAAAGCATAGCGGGCTATGGTAAGCAAATATGACGCAGAAAATCGGTATTTATAAGCGAAATTCATA
>JBNKRV010000183.1:0-5748 GCA_050296935.1 Marinilabiliaceae bacterium
AACAGCGATCTTCTTCCTGAAAATTATTCAAAATAGCCTGCTATTCTTTAATGTGGAAACTTTATGATAGGACACATTGAACTCGCAAAATGCTCGTTTCATAATTTTCAGTTGAATCTCACTATTTATAGGCGGTCTGAACCCAAAATTTTATCTCGAACTCAGGTTAATATTTAAACGATGCTTTAAAATGAAGAACTCCTAATTTAAAGTTAATGGAATAGGCATATCCAATTTTATATAATCCCTTAATCTTAAGCCCCAAAAAAGCAAATGGATATCCCTTTTTCTACGTGCTGATAACAATTCTATACTGATAATTGCTTTCTTAATTCATTACCAGATGATATGAAAACCATAAGTTAAAGGCATTCCCATATAGGGAGAGCGCTTCTCCCGGTTCCGTTCAACTACGAAACAAGGTTCTTAATGCCCATAAAAAAACCATACCTTACATTAAAATATATTTAATCAGTTTGAAAGCCTGTGGGAATTCTGTTGGGCAGCTTGTGATTTATTATATTCTTAGTGTTGCCACCAGTTATTTATTCACATTATGTCTCCCTGAATTTAAAAATCCAATCGATGGGAGTTGTTTTGTCTCGTTAAATATTTGATAACCTTTTTTAAGGTCAGTCCATAATCCAAATTTGTCAGAATCTGATTTATATTTATTAGTTAACCTTTTATATTCATTATCTGTAAGTCTTGAAGGGAAAATCGTAACTGGAATCTTTAACTGTCCATTATTTTTAGCCTCAATGCAAAATATATACAATTCTTTTATTTGGTCATCTGTTATCGGTAAACATCCTATTGTTACACAAGCTCCATGAATAAAGATATCTCCACCCAGCCTATTTTTTACTCCTAAAATTCTGTCTGATTTATTTGGGTAATTAATCCCTAAAGAGAGGTAAAAATTACTATAAGGGTTAAATCTATCAATGTGATAAAATCCCTCTGGTATCTGCAAATCTCCTTGTTTTCTTTTTGGCCCTAATCTTCCAGAAGTCCGGCAAACCTTATAAGTTTTAATCAAGGAATATTTTGTGTCATAAATATTTTTACCCCATAACTCAATCTCTTTTTCATTTTTAAATGCTCTCAGATATATTATAAGCTTATTTCTATCAATCTCTTGGTTTTTGAGGAGTGTCAACATACCGCTCTCTTTATCCTTATATGCTTGTCGTACTCTCGAATATTTTAATTGACTTTGTTTGAATGAATCAGACTGAAATGAACAAAGAAAAAGTATCAATATAATCAATGTGAATCTGCTTATCATATTTCCTTAATTCATTTTGTTTTGGTTATGCAGTATCGTTCGTTTAATTGGCTAGTTGAGTAGAGCCTGATAGCTCACTTACTTTTGTTAAGCATAAAAGTAACAATTATAAGTAAACTATCAGCGCTCCCTTCATCAAACCGTACATGAAGTTTCATTCTCGTATTATTATCTTCTATAAGGCGTTCATGATTTTCAATTCCCTCATACGGCTTACCGATAGAGTTCTTTACCTGATATTCACAGAAATCCACCCTCCTTAAATATAGCTCATTAGCTAAACGAACCACTTAGAGCTTCTCTTTCTGCCTGAACAAGTACATAGCGACTTTTAGACTTAACTACTCTTAATAATTCAGCCGAACAGGACAAAGCCAGTACTGATAGTATTAAATCTATATTCGCTTCTCAAAAGTAGAGCCCCTTTCCTATGCAGCGTTATGTTGTCGCTACAATCACAGGTACTATGGGCTCCTCCAACTTCTCTTGGTCCCAAACTGAACTTCGCTATACTTATATCAGCACGTTTAAGGTGGCCAACCTTTGAAACAAGAGATCTCCCACGTTCCGTAATAATCCATCTATAACCATGCCATCCCTATGACTCCGGTAGACCGTTACACTTCGTACTGCTGTTAATCCATGCAGGGTTCGAGACCGTCAAAACTCTCCCTGCCTACGGATACACTTCTCGAAGCCACCTCGGGCTCACGCTTGCGCATTAAGGCTTGGTCATTTGAATCTATCGAGCTTCAGCGATATCCTCACGGACAGAACTGTCGATAGTTCTTCTAAATGAACAGCAAATTATTGCGATAAGTGAAAGTAGAACCAAGTTTACTTGAGTTATGCTGAATGGAGCAATAATCTTAACAAAAATTATTCAGGTAGGATTTGCACCTACCGGATCACCACAGCGTCGTGGCACACTAATGGTAAGTATATACAAAGTTGGCAGTTGCGGGATTCAAACGTATCAAACCGTTACAATTCTGAAGCAGGCTACAACCGTTGAATTGACTACTATCACGCCTGTTTTGTATATGCATTTGTCAGGCTCTGGGCTTTTTTAATTCAGTTTTTTCCTAAATTCGCTTGGGCTCATTGTTGTTTTCTTCCTGAAGATTTTACTGAAATACTGAGGGTATTCAAATCCTAAAGCATAAGCGATTTCACTCGTGCTCTCTTTGGAATTTAATAGTCTGTTTTTTGCTTTTTCAATGATGTATTGATGAATATGGTCTTGTGTGCTTTTTCCTGTTTCTTTTCGTAGTAAATCGCTTAAATATTTGGGCGACATATTCATTGATTCTCCACAGTATTGAACTGTAGGAATCCCTAATTCCAATTGTTTTTCTTGGTCATAGTAATCTTTTAAAAATTGTTCGAACTGACTTGCAATATCCTGATTTAGATTTGTTCTGGTATAAAATTGTCGGTCATAAAAACGAACACAATAATTAAGTAGCAATTCTACATTTGAAATAATCAAAGTTTGACTATGTGCATCCATATTGTTGCTGATTTCTTTCTCGATTTTATCAACGATATCTGTGACCGTTTTTCTTTCCTCTTCGGATAGGTGTAAGGCTTCATTCGAAGCATAGGAAAAGAAAGAATAGTCTTCTATGTGTTGTCCCAATGACGATTTCCGAATCAAATCCGGGTGAAATGCTAAAATCCAGCCTTTGTCTGTTTCGGCTGTTTCAGCTTTTTTATATTCCATCACTTGGTTTGGTGCTGAAAAAATCATTGTACCCTCTTGAAAGTCATATGAATTTCTACCATAATTGACAATGCTTAAAGGACAATTATCCTTTAAACTGATTTTGTATAAGCCTAGTAAATATTTTAGATTCTCAACTTCTAAATTTTTTCGAGCATCGCCTAATCTTAATACCGATATTAGTGGATGCTTTGGCTTTGCTAATCCTAAAACCTGATGAAATTCAGATATGGTTTCTATTTTTGTAAAATCTTTCAATGTGCTGATTTTTGTATAGAAAAGCACACCTTAGGGATGAAAGTGTGCTTTTCTATTTCTTATTTAATATTTAGGTTCGTTTTCATCATACTAAGGAACTCAGCATCATTCATCGTTTTTCTAGCTTCTAATAAATGTTCAGCATCCGGACCCGCTACATATCTAAGCGTGTTCGTTCCGTCTGTTGCGGCATTGTAAATTACATCTGCTACCAGTTCCGGACTATTCCTGTTTTCAGAACTCATTAATTTTTCAAAAGTACTCATAACCCCTGACGCAAATTCGTTATATTCTGTTAATTCATCATTGTGCTGAAAATCCATCGAACGACCTGAAAAATCTGTTTTTATGCTACCTGGTTCTACTATTTTTACTTTTACTCCAATGGGTTCTAATTCGTATTGTAAAGATTCTGAAAAACCTTCAATAGCAAATTTTGTAGAATGGTAAAGTTGCATCATTGGAAAGGTTGTTTTACCTCCAACCGATGATATATTGATGAACATTCCATCTTTATTTTTTCTAAAATGTGGCAACAAAGCTCTTGTAACATCAAAGAGGCCAAGGACATTTACATCAAACTGTCTCGAAACATTTTCTCTAGCTACAGATTCAAAAGTACCCAATATACCGTATCCAGCATTATTTAGAACAACATCGATTTTTCCAAACTTTTTAATTCCTTCTTCAATTGCATTTGCTATACTTGTTAGATCTTGAACATCTAGTTTGGTTATAAAAACATTTTCTAGAGAGGTTAGCTCTTCTTCTTTCTCAGGATTACGCATTGTAGCAATAACATTCCATCCTTTTGCCTGAAACTTTTTGGCTGTTGCTTTTCCAATTCCTGATGATGCTCCTGTGATTAAAATTGTTTTGCTCATTTTTTCTTTTTTAAAGATTTACAATTAATTCTGAAGCAAAATAAGAGCAACTTTAAAGTTTGAACGTATTCAAATTGCTGATTGTTGTATGCTTTTTGCGTATTTGTTTTTCCGCCTTGTGCCGAACGTTGGCAGCATGAAATCGTTGGGGATTGCGGACTACTTTCCTATCCTGTTACACCGAACTTGACGTGTGGCAGAATATTTGAATAACCACTTAAACTCCAATGTTTTATGCCGAGTATTGGCTGTAGTTTTTTAATTTATTCCCATGTTTTCAGGATTTCCATAACCGTATCCGATGTTTGGATTCCAATATCCATAGGACCAAATTCCGGATGATGGTATTGTATAGGTTTCATTTTGTTGCCAATAATAAAAATCTTCATCTATATTCTCATTATCACGATAAAACCTTATTTCAAAATGTAAATGAGGTCCGCCAACAGTTTTTGAATATAGATTTTCAGAGACAATGTCTCCTTGGTTTACCTGAGTCCCATCTATATATAAATTATTATTTTCATCCTTGTCTAAATCAATATGAGCATAAATAGTTACTAATTTGCCCAGAATATTATTCTCATCGTCATATATATCCTTTGTAATAGATAAGTAATGTCTATATTTTGGATTGTCCCTATATGTATGTACAATCCCATCATATGCTGCATATAAAGTAATATCGGCAGTATTACCCGGATGCATATCGATGGCCGGATGATATTGAACACCATTTGTTACGAATCCAAAATACTTATCAATTGTATATGTAGTATTTATTTGTCCATTTGGGTTCTCAAAAGGGTGTTCAAAATCAATAAGTCTTGCAAAATGAATAAATTTATTAATCTCATTTCTGAGATTCGTGTTATTGGTATTATAATAACTGGGGGTTAATAAATCTTGAAATCCTCCATCTTCATTGGATTCATACAAGCTTTCATTAGTATTGTTAATAGTATCATCATTTTTATTACAACTAGATAGAATTATTAGAAATCCAATAAAGTAAATAATAGGTAAGTTCATTATCGTTGTTTTATTGTTTAGACTTTCAATATATATCAAGGTTTAGTATTACTGCGTAGAGCAGAGCCTGATAGCTCACTTACTTTTGTTAAGCATAAAAGTAACAATTATAAGTAAACTATCAGCGCCCTCTTCATCAAACCGTACATGAGGTTTTATTCTCGTTATATTATTTCAATAAGGCGTTCATGATTTTCAATTCCCTCATAGGGCTTAACGATAGAGTTCATTACCTGATGTTCACAGAAATCCACCCCCCTTAAATATAGCTCATTAGCTAAACAAACCACTTCGAGCTTCTCTAAAACAGAGCCCCTTCCCTATCCAGCGTTGTGTTGTCACTACAATAACTGGTACTATGGGCTCCTCCGACTTCTCTTGTTCCATTGCCGAACTTCGCTATACTTATATCAGCCCGTTTAAGGTTGCCAACCTTTGAAACAAGAGATCTCCCACGTTCCGTAATAATCCATCTATAACCACGCCATCCCTATGACTCCGGTAGACCGTTACACTTCGTACTGCTGTTAATCCATGCAACGTTGCAGGGTTCGAGA
>JBNKRV010000184.1:0-4531 GCA_050296935.1 Marinilabiliaceae bacterium
TTACCTCCGCCCACTCGGGACTTACACCCTATGGATAAAAATGACCCACAACCGAGGTTTATTGAAGATAATTTGTATTTTTAAACTTTTTCAAGAACTTCGGGTGTGGGTGCACTGCTGCTCATGCAGGGCACACACATGGTGAACATATCTGTTCACAACAATAAAAATCAAACTCAGAAAAACTTTTTCGAAACACCCGTTTTAATTAAAACACTGTATTACCCTTCATTTTCAAAAGATACGTTAAACACAAAACCTATTCTACGTAATTATTATATGGTTTCTGTTTATGATGAAGATACTAATCAGGATGGTTTTATTAACATTCACGATTTAAGACGTTTCTATCATTTCAATTCAGAAGGTGTAAATAAACACCCATTGGTTCCTGTAAATTATTCAGTTATCAGCTCGGAATATGACCCTGCCAATGATTTTATGTATGTTTTTGCTCGTATCGACAGCAATGAAAATGGAAAGGCCGAAGACATGGAAGACATTCATGTTTTCTGGATCAATTTATCTAACCCGCTCAATAATGGCCTTTTGTATTAATTGTGGAAAATTAGCAGAACTAATTTTCTCTTTATTTCATTTAAATTATTTTAATTGCACTTAAAATATAGGGTATCTTATGGTATGATAAGATACCCGCATTATCCATATTAAGAATTAAACATCAATAATGAAATATCAATTAAAGGTAATCATTCCCCTACTATGCATGCTGTTTTTCACATTCTCATATGCACAGGTAACAGCAGACTCCATAAAAAATTCAACAAATACTGGCTCGGCAGATAAAGCCGTTCAATTAATTATTAAGTCGGATTCTATAGCGGCAGTAGATTCAATAAGTAAGGCCATTCTTATAAAGCAACTTGAGGATTTACACAGTACCGAAAGATTCAAAAGACTGAAGATTGAATCGGAACTTGAGTGGATTCGACAAAAAGACTCTTCCCTTAAAGCTGAAATGCTTGATGAAATAAACCGTCTAAAAATGAATGCCAGAGGTTATCCTGTAATTCCTCATAAAGACACCTTATTTACAATATATACGAAAATTGGCTCTCTTTCTCCCCCGGAGCGTTCAAACCTGATAAATGAAAGACTCACCAAGCTTTATGAGGTGTTTTTTCAAAAAGCAGACTCCCTGAATATCATAGATAATGGTCAGTCTTTAGACCTCTATTTTAAAGACAGAGTAATATTAAGCGTTACAGAACTTGATGCCATGTGGTTTGGCTTACCTAAAAAAGAAATTATAGCTGCCTATAAAGAAAAAATCCTGTCAGATATTGCTATCTATAAAAATAACAGAAGCTTTTTTAAACGAATAAGAGAAATTGGATTAGTATTACTAGTGATACTCATTCAAGTATTATTAATTATCGGAATCAACTATCTGTTCAAAAAAATCATAGCCCCCTATTTATTAAGTAAGAGTGGCATTTGGTTCAACGGAATTAAACTTAAAAACTATGAGTTATTCTCTCAGGAAAGAGAAACCGAAGTAGTTATTATTCTGGCCAGATTAATCCGGTATACCATTATCATATTACTGTTATATTTATCCATTCCAGTTCTGTTTTTAATATTTCCACCAACTCAGCGCATTGCCGAAACCTTGTTTGGATATACCATAGCTCCATTTAAAATTATTGGCTTCTCGTTTATCAGTTATATCCCCGACCTGATAAGTATTGCAGTTATTATTTTTGTTACTCATTATATTCTTAAATTTCTAAAGTTTTTATCCTACGAAATTGCAGATGAGAAAATACATATACCGGGATTTTTCCCGGACTGGGCAAAAACAACTTATAATATTGTAAAGATTTTTATACTGGCCTTTATGTTTGTGGTAATTTTCCCTCACCTTCCGGGCTCTGATAAAGCTGTATTCAAAGGGGTGTCTGTTTTTATTGGTATTGTATTCTCTCTCGGCTCCACATCTGTAATTGGAAACATGGTTGCCGGACTGGTTCTTACATATATGCGCCCTTTTAAAATTGGAGACAGGATTAAAATAGGAGACGTTATTGGTAACGTGGTGGAAAAAACACCATTTGTTACTCGTATTCGCACTCCCAAAAAGGAATTTATTACCATACCCAACTCAAATATTCTTTCTTCTAATGTGACCAATTACAGTAATTCAAAGCTACAGGGTGGCTTAGTTATTCATACCACAGTAACCATAGGTTATGACGTACCCTGGAGAAAAGTGCATCAAATTTTAATCAAAGCAGCCAAGCAAACCTCAAGCTTAAATCTGGAGATTGCTCCCTTTGTATTACAAACCAGTTTAGATGATTTTTATGTGTCGTATCAACTCAATGCGCATACCTATGAACCGGATAAACAGCCGGGCATTTATAGTGAGTTACATCAAAATATACAGGATGGTTTTAACGAAGGAGGTATAGAAATCCTTTCTCCACATTACCGGGCAGCTCGTGATGGCAACCCAATGGCTGTACCTAAGGATTACCTGCCGGAAGATTATAAATCACCTGGTTTCAAAATAACAAAAGAGGAATAGTTAGCTGCTGGCTGTTAATTGTTGTTTGATGCAGTTGAAAGTACCATAATTAAGGAACGGTTCTGATTTACAGATTGCTTATAAAGAACCGTTCCGGACACCTTAGTCTGACTGTTGACTGCTAAACTGTATGACTGTAGACTGCAGACCGCAGACTGAATTAGGCAGAATAAGCTGGCAGATAAAAGCTAAAATCAGTTAGTTTCCCTGGTTCGCTATCCACCTTTATTTCTGTTTCATGTATATCAATAATCTTTTTTACAATAGCTAAGCCCAATCCGGTTCCTTCAATTCCCTTTTTCTCCTTATCCACCTTATAATAGCGATCAAAAATATACGGTAGCTGATCCTCAGGAATACCTTTTCCCGAATTTTTTATTTTCACTTCCACTCCACCGTTATTTTTTAAGGCCTGAATTACAATTTTACCTCCTTGCGGCGTATATTTTAACGCATTATCCAGCAAATTCTGTATTACCCTGTCAATCAACGACAAATCTGCATAAACCATAGGAATGGAGTTGGCAATATCTGCTTCTATTTGTATGTTCTTTTGTTGCGTTAATAGTGAGAATTTCACACTGGCATCGCTTAATAATTCACTCACGAAAAAAGGTTCCTTTTTCAATTGCAGCTTCCCTGCTTCCAGTTTCGAGAGTTCAAACAGGTCAGATACCAACCTGGTTAGCTTTTCACTACTTTCCAACACAATTTTCAAATAAGAATCCACATCTTCCCTGGTTAAGGTATCCTTTTTTATAATCAAGGTTTCAATATATCCATGAATAATGGCCAGCGGATTTCTTAAATCGTGAGAAACATTTGCAATCAATTCCCTACGAAGCTGATCCACCTTTTTAAGCTCTTCAATATTATTTAAAATGGTATCTGACATGCTGTTAAATGTGGAAGCCAGATTTGCCAGTTCTCCATTATGTGTCGATTCCGGAATACGGGCATGCAAATCACCTTCTTTAAATTTATTAACGGTTTGTATGATGACTCTTATGTTCTTTGTTAACATCCATATTAAGGTAAGGCCTATTAATAAGGCGGCCACTAATGTAATCACAAAAGAATTCAGTCCTACCCGAAGCCAATAACTTCCGGAAATAGCCGCAGTAATGTTCTCATACTTTTCACTGGCCAATACAATATACACATAGCCTAAAAACTGATCTCCATCCAAAACCTTTGTGGCAGAAAATATGGTTTTATGAGTTGGATTTCTGGGATCATCCCCCATCACTAATGCCTTTCCTTCTGTGGCAATAAATTTTTTAACAGGCTCCACATCCACCCTACTCAGCTTTACTTTTTTATCGAGCACAACATAGGATAGTATTTTTCCATCAGGACTAACCAGATACACTTCAATACCAGGGTTAACAGCCATCATTGAGTGCATAATCATATCCAGTGATTCTTTATTGATTTCTCCATTACTGAATGGAGGTGCTTCTTTAACCAGATAATCAGCAACATCAGCATTTAACCGTTGCGTGGTTTCCAGATAGTGTTTATTGGAGGCCACAATTGTTATAATGATGTAAGCCAAACCTACAAACATAAGCATGATGAAGAAGGTAAAAGACAATCGCCAATACAAACTACGTTTTTTACTGAATGATTTCATAAACATTATATTTCATTAGTATCCGGTGAAAATTTTAAATCGTGGTTACATCCCTTAGTACATAACATTTTTCTTACCCTTTTATTTAGTCCGGCATAAATCCGGGCTTTGCATAAAACGGACATTAGTAACCTGAGTTCGATATAAAATTTTGGATTCAGACCGCCTATAAATAGTGAGATTCAACTGAAAATTATGAAACGAGCATTTTGCGAGTTCAATGTGGCCTATCATAAAGTTTCCACATTAAAGAATAGCGGGCTATTTTGAATAATTTTCAGGAAGAAGATCGCTGTTTAGTTCCTGATTATTGCTGCGTTCAGCATAATCAAAGTAAACTTTGC
>JBNKRV010000185.1:0-2291 GCA_050296935.1 Marinilabiliaceae bacterium
AGGATGGTCAACCATATTCGCTCGAACAGGATTCATTTCAATATATCTGTAACAAGTTATCAAATACTGCTCGGCATCAATCAAACTAGCCTTATGGAGACCTTCCCAAAGCGTACCTGTTTTCCTGTATTTCTTGTTAATGTATTGAACATAACATAAAGATATCCCAATAATTGCATCACTCGAGATATTCCAGATTCTGTACTGGGCGTCATTAACAGGGGAATATGATTGGTCATCAATACATAGGCGTGGATAGCAACGTCATAACGACCACAGGCATCTTCCAGACAATCCAGAAAGAACAAATAATTCTCTTCTTCGAAGAAGCAAGGGTTTCGATCATTACCTCGCTGAACAACGTGACATGGTATACCCGGTAAATACATCCTTGATTTTCCTGGCATAGAAACTCCTTTTCCTATCTATATCTCGTTTTCCTGAGTATATACGATATCATTAAATTGAGAGGAATTCTCATATACCTCCGACCCCTTTAACTTCTGCCCGCTTGTCCCTTGCAGAGTTTTGTTATGTTTTATTATACGGTTATACACCCATAGATATAAAAAAACTTTCCAAAGCGGCCATATTTAATGTTGTTGTCATAAGTAGAATTAAGCCTCTTTTTGTGGTTTGGTTGAGTTTTTTTCTGAACACACACATTGATATTGCGGAAAGAATTGTTCCCGCCAGTTGCAAAATTAAAGGTTCCCTTAAAATCCCGATTATAGAATTAGGCAATTGATCAATTATTATCCAAAGAATTGGAAACAAAACAAAAAGGCCCATACCCCAATACAATGGTACACTTACAACTAAACCCAAAAAATCTATTATGTTATTGAATGATTTTTCTGCGTAATGGCTACAAACTTCGGAAAATTTAATGAAAAGTACGGCCACTACAAAATTCACCAGAAGTACCATTATAATGTATTGAATTTTTGTCATATTTTTAACCATACAGTTCTTTCAAAACTTACTGAAGTCTGTAAACAGAACTGTTCATTTATTTTTTGGAACATAACGACTACAGCAGAGGAAAACCGTAGCAAAGCGTAGGTTTTTCCGATGCAGTTGCTTGTTAAGGACTTTTTAAATATTCCTTTAACGGTTTACTAGACTGAGATTTATAGGCAAGAAACAAAAGTGGTAGCGCGTAAGCAATATTAACTCCGAGTAATACAGCGTCATCTTTTGGCGCATTAATATAAAGATAAACTCCTGATGCAAGCGTCAGAAATGCTTGGAACCCAAAGACACAAGTAGACAACACACGCCCTACATATCGCTTTTTTAGTAAATAGATTATTGCAAGTATTGCAAGCATTAAGGTAATTATAAAAAGGCTTGAATTATACAATGCTGTTGATAACTCGACATTATTCATGGCGAATACTAAGAATACACTGGATATGTAATGGATAATTAGCAGAGCTAGAATTGCATAAATTATGTATAAAATACTTGGTTTCATATTATTTCAGTCCTTGGGGGCATAACGCCGCAAATCACCGGAAAATTGGAGCAATGTGAGGCTTGTGGCATTTGCCACAAACGAACGTTGCGGAAATTTGTCCGCGTGAATTTGCATTGTTATGCCTTATTCATCACAGTTTGTTACAGTAATGTGCTCACGTATTATTAGCTCTTTAGTGCTCTGTACCTCAACAAATTGAAATGGATAGGTAAGTACCTGAGCTACACCACAACTATCACCGGGTTTAGAAAGTAAAATATTCAATTCTAGGTAATCGCCATTATCCTCGATATATTGAGCACCGATAGAATATCCGCCACTACTTCGCTCGCCCATGCTTAGCAATACAACACGCTTGTTATTAAAGTCAACAGTGTGCTCAACCACAAACTGCACATATATAGCAAGCGCTGTATTCAGTGAGTTCTGATCTGTAAATACTTCTATTTTTCTATTTTCTGGTATCCCGTTGACCGTACTGTCTCCAGAGGCTATCTCGGTGAATGAGACTCTAGGGAGGGTGCTTTCAGCATTTGAGTCAGATAAACACCCCGATAATGGGATAATCAATAGCAAAGCCAGTACTACTCTAATCATGATTTAACTCCAACAATTTTGTTTAAGCCCAGAAAGACTCGTATTTATATACTTGGTTCGATTTACTAGCATAACGCCTACAGCAGGGGAGGCAAAAAGTGTAGCGAGGAACGAGCGTAGCTTTTTGACTTCCCTTGCCTGTACTTGTTATGCATTTTATTTTGATGGCTCAACTGAATATGTTGTAACACCATTACCACCACCTAAATAT
>JBNKRV010000186.1:0-51801 GCA_050296935.1 Marinilabiliaceae bacterium
AACTATTATTTCACCCTATTTTCCTTTATGCTTCGTTAAGTATTTTCGCCGTAGCTACGGCTATGCCTGTAACACTTGCCTTGCATAAAGAAAAATATAATCAAAATCTTTAATTCGCTAAATTAACACTCTTCACACTAGTGAGCTAGCCCTGCAAAATTTACCTTGTATATCAGCCTTTTATGTCAATCTGAATTCTAAAATTTTAATCGAACTCAGGTTATTAAAATTAGCAGAAGAATTATCTTTCTTCTTGCGTGATTTATCCTCATTAAATACCACATTAAAGTCTCTCTATTGCCCAAAGGGCACGAATAGCCTTATTTGTTTTAATAAGATAAGTTCTAAAGGGGTAATGTAATAATGGGAAAGTTGTTCTGTGAGGGTCTTCTAGTTCCGAAAACAATGTGTCAAAATAATTACTTTACTTAGTAACCTGAGTTCGATTAAAATTAGCGAGCTCAAATTTCAGTAAATGATTGATTTACAATATAATTTTTTGAGACATAGCGAGCTATGGTGATAAAATTTAGAGCCGTAAATCGATTATTTACTGAAAAGCTATGAATGTCACTTATAAATACCGATTTTCTGCGCCATATTTGCTTACCATAGCCCGCTATGCTTTCGCAAACATTCCTTAAAACTCAATATTTATAAGCGATTTGAGCCAATAATTTTATATCGAACTAAGGTTATATGTATTTAACTTATGAAGTTACTACTTGATCCCAAAGGTGGAATAGCAGGAGATATGTTTGCAGCAGCTTTAATTTCTGCTGGAGCAGATGAAAATATAATGATCAATGCTATGCGTATGGCAGCTAATAGAATAGGAGAGTCATCTATTCGCACAGAAATTGCTCATGATCAATCAACTCGTTTGGTGATGGATATAAAACACAATCATGGTCATCTTGCTGCTTCAAAGGCTCGGAGATTACTAGAAGAAATATTAGATATTGTTAAAATTGAAGATGAATATAGAGACTTTGCCTCGGATGTACTGGAAATATTGATTGCTGCAGAAAAGCAAGCTCATGCAGAAAATACCTTTCTAACAGATCATCATCACCATTCAGATGACTATGGACATTCACATCATCATAATCATGTACATGCACATCACCATCATGAACAGGAAGAAGCATGGTTGCATGAAGCGCAGGA
Source organism: Marinilabiliaceae bacterium (assembly GCA_050296935.1). Classification (GTDB taxonomy): domain Bacteria; phylum Bacteroidota; class Bacteroidia; order Bacteroidales; family Marinilabiliaceae; genus Saccharicrinis. The sequence continues at coordinate 1,171 of JBNKRV010000186.1, forward strand.
TATTTTAATTGATATTATTGGAGCTGCACAAGGTTTACAACTGCTAAAAGCACCTGTTACTGCTGAACTTATAAATCCGGTATCTCTTGGTGGAGGAAGAATAAAGTTTTCTCATGGAGAGATGGATGTACCTGCTCCAGCCACCAAAATAATATTGGAAAAATTTAGCATCCAATATATAATGGGACCCCTTCAAGTAGAGTTGTGCACACCAACAGGTTCTGCCATTTTAGCAGCTCTCAATTCAAAGAATCTGGTAAGTAACGTTAATGAGGAGACGATTGTAAAGAAGGGGTTTTCAAGAGGCGGGAAAGATTTGGATATACCTCCTTTAGGATTGTATTTAATCCGAAGTATGCATTGGAAAGCTCATTAACCTTTTGTGTATCACATAGTTTAAGTAAGCTTGGCTCTGTTTTCACGTATTGCAATAACTGTACTTTTAATATTCATGTCGAATTTTTAATACAATCAGGCTTTTACAGAAAAAATGAATATCCTTTTGAGAATATAAAAAAAGGCTGCCCGATAGAGCGGCCTTTATGATTTTATCTCTTTATTGACGTATAGTTTTGTGCGTAGAACAAATTTACGGGAAAACGAATACTTGCTACACGTAAACATTTCCGATTTTAATTAATTTCGGAATGTTCAGTAACTTTATTTTTCGGCCATTGAGTTCGATTAATTTGTCGTTTTTGAATTCTGATAACAAGCGAATCACTGATTCAGTTGCAGTACCCACCATATTTGCTAATTCTTCACGAGTTAGTGAAATTTGTAAAGTGTGATCCTGATCAAGTTCAAAGGTGTCCATTAATAATAACAACACTTCAGCCAGTCTTTCTCTTACCGTTTTTTGAGCAATATCGGTTAAGAATTTGTTTGATTCTCCCAGTTCTTTACAAGTAAGCTTCATTAAAGCCATTGAAAACTGCGGATTTGTTTTTAACAGATTCTCTAATGTTTCACCAGGAAGATAGCATAAAACAGTATCCTGTATCACCTTTGTGGTACTGCACGCTAATTCGTCACTTATCACAGATCTAAAACCAATTAAATCACCAGGCTTAGCAAATCGTATAATTTGTTCCTTACCATCAAATCCGGTTTTAAAAATCTTTAATATCCCTTCAATAACCAAATAAGTGCCGTTAATCCTGCTGCCTTCATGGTATACAGTATGACCTCTTTTATGAAGCGTACAATTCATTGATTGGTTAACTAACTCAATTTCTTCATCATTCAATCCTTTGAAGATTCCAAAACTACGAAGGTCAACAGGCTCATTATAAGGAATACTTTGAACATTCTTCATTCCCAAAGTTTTTTGTCTTTTAAAAATAATTGCAAACGCACTGTAAAAATAATGTTTTCGGTTATTTTACTTGATGTAAATAACAATTATTTGTAATAATTAAACATTATTTCGATACTATTGGTTAGTAGTTTAATTAATATGCCAATATACAAAGATATAAATAAAGATGTATATTTGATATAAATCATCTAATCTAAATATTTACATATGAAGACTTCAATTGATCTTAAATGGAAGGAGAAAATGGCTTTTGAATCAGAAGTCAATGGTTATAAAATAAGAGTTGATGCCGGTGAGGAAAGTGGTGGAGATAATTCCGGAGTTCGTCCAAAACCTTTAATGTTAGTTGCACTTGCAGGATGTACCGGTATGGATGTAGTTTCTATATTAAAAAAAATGCGCGTTGAGTATGACGATTTAACCATATCCGTTGAGGCAAATTTACGCGAAGAACACCCAAAATATTATGATGAAATGAAAGTTATCTATCATTTTGTGGGTAAAAATTTACCAATGGATAAAATTGAAAGAGCTGTTCAATTATCTGAAGAGCAATATTGTGGAGTGTCTGCCTTGTATAAAATGGCTATACCGGTTACTACGGAAATTAAAGTTACAGAGGAGTAATAATCTGAATTCGCGCACAGATTAATTATAAACCCTCTGTTTTTACATGTACTTTGTTAAAATAGGGGGTTTTCATATACTCCGGGTAGTGCCTGTCCGTAAAGTCGGTTGTCTGGAGTATAAAGTTTAAATACAAGGCGTGTAAAAAATTCAAACCGCAGTATACTTGCGTATATGAGGATTTGGATTTTGAGCAACAACGCAGATGTTGGACTTTATAGACGAACACTAGGTTGTTTTGTTTGTTATTAAAGACTTTAAATTTTCTGATGCGGTTACTATTTCAGAAGCCATCCCTTTACCAACTTCTTCATACAGACTATAAACATAATTGGCTCCAGCTTCTTTGAGTATTTCAATTTGATCTTTAAAACGAGCTGTAGCGAATATTTCGATAGGCCGGTTTAGTGCTGTTAATCGATTAATTGCAAATACATTATTCTGAAAATCAGGAAGTGCTAAAACAACGGTCTTTAATTGGTTTGGTGCTACGTTATCCCAAAAATCTGTATTTGTAGCATCATGTAAAGCCACGTTTCGTTTTCTTTTCAAGTGTTGCTTTATTCGGGTATCATCAGAATCAATACCAATAATTTTTTCGCTATAACTTTCAGCGATCTTGTCGTAAATATTTGTACCTACCGTTCCCATTCCTATTATTAGAATTTGAGCATCATCAAAATGAATCTCATCATTTGCGTGGACATCACCAAATGAGCATATATAATCCTGGCGTTTTTTGAATAATATATGAGCCCTGCTGTTTAAAATGGATGAGATTATAAATGAGAATGATATGGCTAATGCAATAATAATTAACCAATCGTTGGTAATCCAGTTCGTTTTTACGGCTAATGCGCCAACAATTAAAGCAAACTCAGAGAAGTTTGTAAGTGATATTGAGGCAAAGTAAGAGGAATGTACAGGAAACTTAAATCTGCATAACGAAATATGGTAAATGAATGGTTTTGCCAATAAAATAACACTTATAATGGATGCTGCTATAAAGGTCTCCAGGGTTGGTTTTCCACTGAAGCCTATGCTCAGGAAAAAGGCTATTAGAAAGAAATCTTTAAAGGAAAGTAGATTTTTCGCTAGTTCATTCGATTTTTCGTTATTTGATATGATAATTCCAAAAACCAAAGCTCCTAAATCCTGCTTTAATCCTGCTACACCAAATAATTCGGCACCCAACAGCGCCATAAAAAAGCCAAACAATGTCAGCATTTCACCGTGCCCGGTTCTTTTTAAAATATATAATAAAATTGGTCGTAAGAATGGTGTTAATAATAATAACAAAGCGTAAACTGACGGCATTGTCCCTTTGGAAAAGGTTAGAAACAATACCGCTAAAATATCTTGAATTACTAATATACCAATAGCAGCTTTACCTTCATTAGAATTAATATTCCCCCTTTCTTCCAGTATTTTTATTACGAATACAGTACTCGAAAAACTTAAAGCAAATGCAATAATCAATACTTGTTTAATGGTTAATCCATCAAAATGGGGAATTGGAGTTAATGTTAGTAATCCTACTACGATTGCCGAAAAGCCTACTGATAGTATGGTTGACAATAGACCTCCGCCAAGAATAGCTTTTTGAGTGAGTGACTTGATGTTAAGTTTTAAGCCAATGGTGTATAAAAGTAACATAACACCAATGTTCGCAATTCCATCTAATAATTGACCGTGTTCAGCGTTAATTGAATGCAAAAGAAAACCAGCCAGCAAAAATCCAAGCATTGGAGGCAGTTTTAATCTTCGCATAAAATAACCAAGGGTAAATGCAATACCCAACCAAACGGAGTCTAAAGACATAGGCAAAACTTTTAACTGGTATCGGTAAGCAATATAAAAAAACTTAGAAGAAAAATCTAGTTAAAAGATGGATCCTATTGGTGTATTAACACTAATTAGTGTTCACCTATAAAGTCCAGCTACTGCGTTGTTGCTCAGAATTCAAATCCTCATATAGCCTGGTATACTGCTGTTTGAATTTTTCACACGCCTTGTATTTAAACTTTATATTTCAGACACCCGACTTTAAGGACAGGCACTAATTAAGTTATTTGTTCAATTTTCACAAAGTCTTTGCACTAAATCCTTATACTTTGGGAATTCATTCTGGAGCTCAGCACTATCTGCTAATTCAAAATCTTTGAAATCAAATCCCGGAGCAACCGAACAACTTACAAGAGAATATCCATAACTTTCCTTTATTTCAGCTGCGAACCAACAACCTGGTTCCACGGTGAATTGTAAATCACCATCGTTATTATTTGATAATAAAACCTGTTTGTAGTTTCCAGACGAATCAAGTATATGAATCACCATGGGCATACCTTCATGAAAATACCATGTTTCAGGAGATTTGATACGATGAAATGATGAAAATTGCTTATTACAAAGTAGATAATAAATTGATGTCAGAGCATTTCGGTTGCCCTTAAATGAATCGGGTAGTCCGTCATTTTCAATTATCATGGCCGATCTGTAAACCTCTTTGTACCAACCTCCTTCAGGATGTGATTCTAGTTTTAATTTGTGTATGATTGAATTTGCAATTCTTCCTGTATAATTTAGAGGAACACTCAAGGGATTATTATCCACAAAATGTTGCAGAGTAGCCTGAGCTTCAGCAAGTTTATCTTCCCAATGTTGAATGGAATTCTGACCTATTTTATCAGTAACACATTTTACGCCAACAAATGGTATATGGTGTGATTGGCATACTCTGGCAACAGCAAACGATTCCATATCAAAAACATCTCCTGTTCCATCTGCGGAAGTCAGGAAAGTATCACCTGTATTACAGATGCTATCGAACTTCCAGGTTTTAAACAAGCCACACCGGGCTACTTCTTCAGTAAAATCAACTTTAAAAGGAACACCAAAATTCTGAAGTTTTTCCATGTCTCTGTCAATAAACTGACAACATAAATGAATGGAGCCTAATTCGAACTTAACGGTTCCGGCAGTTCCAATATTTAAAACAACATCCGGACGATGTTTAGTAATTGCCTTCTCTACAGCCAGGGCGGCTGCTATTTTACCTACTCCGGTTCTGCAATAATGAAATTTACACTCCGGCATATCTATATGAACGCGTTCTTCTTCAACAGCATATACAATTAGTACATTCAACATGACACTTGTTTTTGGTAAAATTGATACTAAAATATTATAAAAAGAACAAAATTAGAATGTTTAATCAAATAGTCTTAGATAAATCTCTTTTGTTTAATCTCAATTTCTTAATTTGCGCTTTCAATGATACCTACATAATATGTCTGCATTTTTATACATAAACCTTATCATTCTAAATGTTATTGCATGGTTAGCTTTAAGTTATTTCTGGAGCTTTTGGAATTTTAAACTTTTTAAGCCGTTTAACTGGCTTGAAAATCAAAAGAATAAAAATATCCCTGCACCAGTTAAAAAATTAGAAAGGAAGTTTAAAGATAAGAATAGATTCTATCTTTTCTGGTTTGAAATAGAGCGTATTAAACGTCAGGATGTGAAAGGAGATATGGCTGAAGTGGGTGTTTTTAAAGGGGAAACAGCAAAGTTAATGCACCATATGATGCCGGATCGGCACTTGTATTTGTTTGATAGTTTTTCCGGATTACCTAAACAGGTTATAAAAGAAGATTGTGATGGAACAGTTCGCCCTCATACCGTGAATTTTGAATCAACAACAAAGGAACAAGTTGAAAAATATATTAAAGGAAATCATATGGTGGATATTAGAGAAGGGATTTTTCCGGAAACAGCAAAGGGTTTAGAGGAACATGTATTTTCGCTTGTTCATCTGGATGCCGACTTGTATCAATCCACACTTGATGGTCTGAAATTCTTTTATCCAAGGTTATCTCCCGGAGGAATTATTATTGTTCATGATTATAATCATAATTGGGAAGGTGTTACTATTGCAGTAGATGAATTTGAAAAAACTATTCCCGAACAGTTTACCAATGTTATGGATATGTATGGTTCTGTAGTATTGGTAAAAAATAAAACTTAATTTTTCTTGCAATGATTAAATTAACCCTGGCTACTACTCTCTTAATATTTATAATACACCTTGCGGTATTTTCTCAAGATGTTTCTGAATCTGATATTTATCGGCCAAAGATTGGCTTGGTTCTCAGTGGAGGAGGCGCCAAAGGAATGGCTCATGTTGGTGTACTAAAGGTTCTTGAGGAGTTAAAGATAAAACCCGATTATATTACCGGAACAAGTATGGGTAGTATAATGGGAGGACTTTATGCAATTGGATATAATGCGAATCAATTAGATTCCATTATAAAACAAGTAGATTGGGATAAGATGCTAAGCGACAATATTCCTCTTTCTAAAGTTGTACCTGAAGAAAAGTATGACTACAGACGCTATTTGTTTCAGTTTGATCTTACCAGGAAAGGGCCGGTTTTACCATCAGGAGTGGTTGTTGGGCAGGGGATTACAGAAGAGCTTAATTATTTAACCTGGGATGTTGCCGGAATTAATGATTTTGATGATTTTCCAATACCATTTCGTTGTGTTGCATCTGATTTAATTTCAGGAGAACCTTTTATTTTCAATTCAGGTAGCTTATCCACAGCAATGAGGTCAAGTATGGCCATACCATCAGTATTTTCACCAGTTGTACTTGATAACATGCTTTTAGTAGATGGAGGCGTGCTTGATAATTTACCTGTAAAAGCGTGCCGCGATATGGGTGCAGATATTATAATTGCCGTAAATGTGGGAGTAAAAGGAAAGCCAAAGATTGATGATTTTAAATCTATTGGAGATGTTTTAATGGGAGCTGCCATGATAAGGAGTAATTATGAAGCCAATAAATCGTTGAGATATATTGATATTTTAATAGAACCGGATCTGGAAGGGTATGGAAACGCCAGTTTTAATGACGGTGCTGACATTATTGAATTAGGAGAAATTGCAGCGCTTAAAAGCTATGTTGAATTGTCTGGATTAGCCGATTATCTGAATCAGTTTCCCTGCGAAAAGAAACCTCAGATAAATCCTTTAAAACAGGATGTTTTTATTGAGGATATAAAGGTTGTGGGATTAAAACGACTGAATAAAAACTTTATATTGGGTAAGTTCGGATTAAAAAAAGGACATCGATACACACGAAAAGATATTGATGAAGGCTTACATTTTTTAATCGGAACCAGATATGTAGATAATGTGAACTATAAATTGATGGATGGAAATCAAGGATATATTTTAGTTTTAGAACCCATTGAGGCTTTCCCAAGCAAATATAATTTTTCGATTCATTATAATGATGTATATAAAGCCAGCGCAATTTTTAACGTGGCCATGCGAAATTACGTATTAAACGGATCCAGTTTTAAATTTACTTTTGAACTTTCCGAATATCCCCGGTTATATGCTGAGTTTGTTGATCATTTCGGGCAAAAGCAAAGTACCGGATATTACGCCAATGCCCATTGGGAAAGAAATTTTATCCCATATATTGATGATTCAGGAAATAAGCTTGGGAGTTTTAATCAAACTTATGGAGAGGCACAGTTCGGATTGTTTTTTAGTCCTGATATAAAAAGGATTTTAAAAGTGGGAGGATTCTTTAAAAGAACAATGGATAATTCGGGAAGTGGTGTACTCGATTTAATTATTGATGATGTAAATCGTATAGGTTCGCAAGCATGGGGATTTAATTTAAAGTATGATAAAAATTCACTGAACAAGCAATTTTTTGCCGATAGAGGGATGAAGTTCAATTTTAATCTGGAGTACCCGATAGAGGTTTCTTCAATTTATCAAGGTTCTGATAATTCACTTGAAATTCTGGAGGATATTGTAGATATTCCAAATAAATCATATCTGAAATTAGATATCTCAATTAAGCAATATTTACCGTTGAATTCACACCTTAACCTTTCTTATTTTGCATCAATTGGTGGTGCGAGTAAAGATTTGGGTAGTTCTCAGTATTTTAGTATTGGAGGAACTAATTCAACAACCAGAGCGAATGATATTCCTTTTGTAGGTTTATTAGCAAAGGAAGTTTCTGCACAACAATATGTCTTGGGAAATATTAATCTCAGATACGAACCAATAAGCAATCTGTATATTGGAATTGATGCCAATGTTATGGACTATAAAACCAATTTTGATGAGCTAAGTTTCGCGCCCACAGAGTTGTTCGGTTCTGATGAAACAATCATTTCAGGTGGAGTTAGTATATCTTATAATTCCATACTCGGGCCAGTTAATTTAGGGTACGGACGTTCAAACCTGAATAATCAAAACAGAATCTACTTTTCTGTAGGATTTCCATTTTAATATATTATGAAACACAGATCACAGTAGTTTCTATAATTAGTGTCAGCAAAAAAATGGAGTTTTCATGATGACACTAATTATTGGAAATTATAAACTATTCATGCATTCAAATGTTTAGCAAATGTGTTTTATATTCAAATTTAGGTATCAATGAACCGCGACTATTCTCAATTACGAAAAGATTTTGAAAAACATCAGCTAAATGAAGCTATTTTTAGCCAGCATCCAGTATATCATATAAGAGAATGGCTTAATGAGGCTATTGAGGCTAATGAACAAGAACCAACTGCGATGACTTTATCTACTGTTTCACCAAAAGGAAGACCATCCGGGAGGATTGTTTTATTGAAATATTTAGATGAGGTAAAGGGATTATGGTTTTTTACAAATTACGATAGTAAAAAAGGGAAACATATAAAGCATAATGATTTTGCAGCATTAAGTTTTTTTTGGCCGGAATTAGAACGTCAGATCCGCATTGAGGGTAAGATTGTGAAATTAACGGATTCAGAAAGTGATGAGTATTTTTATTCCCGACCTGAAGATAGCCAGATAGGTGCTATTATTTCTCCTCAAAGTCAAGTAATAGAAAGCAGAGAGCAACTGGAAAAATGGTATAATGAACTCAAGGAAAAAAAGGAATCCCTTGTCAGGCCACAACATTGGGGGGGATATGCCTTGATACCTGATGAAATAGAATTCTGGCAGGGAAGAGCAGGTCGGCTTCATGACAGAATCCGATATCGATTAGATAATATGAACTGGATTAAGGAGCGTTTAGCTCCATAAAAAAGAGGTTGCCATTAAAATGACAACCTCTTTGATATATATCATATTCTAATTAATTAATGCCTGTCCATAAAGTATGGTGTTTAGAGTATAAAGTTTAAATACAAGGCGTGTGAAAAATTCAAACCGCAGTATACCAGTGTATATGAGGATTTGGATTTTGAGTAACAACGCAGTAGTTGGACTTTATAGACGAAAACTACATTAGATGTTTTTGTTCACGTAGTGATAGTGAGAACCAAAACGATCAAAAGCAGCCTTATCAAGCTCTTCCTGATGATCAGGGTGAGCTACAGAAATAATTGCTTTAGCTCTGGCCTGCATTGTTTTACCATAAAGGTTCACAGCACCGAATTCAGTAACAAACCAGTGCATGTTGGCACGTGTAGTTACAACTCCAGAACCAGGCAATAGAATAGGAGAAATTTTAGATAAACCTTTTGCGGTAATAGAAGGCATTGCAATAATTGGTTTACCACCTTCGGAATAACCTGCTCCACGTATAAAGTCAATTTGTCCACCTACACCAGAATAATGTGTAGTTCCAATGGAATCGGCACAAACCTGACCTGTGATATCAACAGCTAAAGCAGAATTAATTGCTGTTACTTTATGATTCTGACGGATGATATTAACGCTGTTTGTATGACGAACGTCCATCATTGCTACCATTGGGTTATCATCAATAAAATCGTAAAGTTTCTGTGATCCCATTAAGAATGAAGCGACCATCTTACCCGGATCAATTTGCTTACGCTTACCATTAACAACTCCTTTTTCTACAAGAGGAAGAATACCATCAGCAAACATTTCAGTGTGTACACCAAGATCTTTATGATTACCTAACTGAGCTAATACTGCATTTGGAATACCACCAATTCCCATCTGTAAACAAGCACCATCTTCAATTAACTCAGCCACGTTTTTACCGATAGCAACATCAGTATCAGTTAAAGTTCCCATGTCGTGAGAGTATAAAGGACTGTCATCCTCAACGAAGTAATCAATTTCACTCATATGGAAGATTGCATCACCCCATGCACGAGGTACGTTTGGATTTACTAAAGCAATCACAACATCAGCACATTCAATAGCAGCTTTAGTGGCATCAACTGAAGTTCCTAATGAAACAAACCCATGTTTATCAGGAGTAGACACCATCACCATTGCAACATTTACTTTTAAATATCCCTCTCTGATTAATTTTTGAGTTTCGCTCAGGAAAGAAGGAATATAGTCAGCATATCCGGCTTGTGTTTGTTTACGAAGGTTTCCTCCAACAAAAAACTGCTCCGATACAAATACACCTTCAAACTCAGGATTTGCAAATTCAACCTTATTTTCAATGTGAATATGTTGAATTTTCACATCAAAAAATTCTTTGTTACGACCACGCTCTTCCATGGCCTTGATTAGTTTATGTGGGGTTACTGCCACACTACTTAAGTGAACTCTGTCACCTGTTTTAATTACTTTTACAGCTTCTTCTGCACTTACACTTTTATACTGCATTTTGTCTTATTTAGAGATATTTTTCTTTAATTCAAAGATGAAGCTGCAAAACTATAACAAATTGCCTAAAATACAGGATGTGAAAATGTATTATACAACATATAATCAGAACTTAACCGGATAAATAATTTACGTGAGTCCGACATAAAATTTTGTTTTCAGACTGCCTGTAAGCAGAATCATTTATGCTTTGTATAAATACATATTTACGGCATTAAGTTTTTCGGGCAAGCTCGCTACCCTGTATAAATTTGTGTAGTATATCAGCCTTTTATATCATTCTGAAACAATACTTTTAAAATGAATATTTAGTGCAGTAAATGCTAAGAATTTTAATCGCATTCAGGTTAATAACATTTGCATTTATAATGTGATCATTTGTTTTATTACTTTTGCATTTCTTTAAGAAGTTATGAGCATGGAGGAAAAAGAATCGGTTAGAATCAATAAATATTTGAGTGAAGTAGGGTTTTGTTCCAGAAGGGAAGCGGATAAACTTATTGAGGCCGGTAAAGTAACCATTAATGGTAAAGTACCTGAAATGGGAACAAAGGTTTTAAAGGGAGATGAGGTTAGAGTAAAAGGTAAATTAATCTCAGAACCTAAAGAAAAACCAGTTTACATAGCTTTTAATAAACCAGTTGGAATTGTGTGTACAACGGATACACGTGTGGAGAAAAATAATATTATTGATTATATAAATTATCCCAAACGGATTTTTCCTGTTGGAAGACTTGATAAGCCAAGTGAAGGATTAATATTATTAACTAATGATGGTGATATTGTCAATAAAATTCTTCGCGCCAGAAATAATCATGAAAAAGAATATATTGTAAAGGTTGATAAACCAATAACTGAACAGTTTATTTCTAAGATGAGTAATGGTGTACCTGTTTTAGATACCATAACGCGTAAATGCAAAGTTGAGCAAACCGGGAAGTGTGAGTTTAGAATAATCCTTACTCAGGGTTTGAACAGGCAAATCAGGAGAATGAGTGAATATCTTGGTTATGAAGTAAAGCGATTAAAGCGGATAAGAATCATGAATATCAATTTGGATATGGCTGTTGGAAAATGGAGGTATCTATCGAAAAAGGAGTTTAAGGATCTTAATAAATTGATTTCCGATTCGACAAAAACACACGACTAGTCAGGTGTTCGTCTATAAAGTCCAACTACTGCATTGTTGCTCAAAATTCAAATCCTCATATACGCAAGTATACTGCGGTTTGAACTTTTCACACGGCTTGTATTTAAACTTTATAGTCCAAACACCTGACTTTATGGACAGACTCTAGTTAGAGTTTGGTTGAATAAAAATTGATTTGTCTTTAAGTTTTTGGTTTTCAACTAATATCCATGTTGTTTCCAGTAAAAGCATAACCTGCTCTGCATGAAATCCTGAGAAAATATGATTTTTACTTGCTAACCATACCACGGCATTTACTTCATCATTATAAATAATTGGTATGGATATGGATCTAAAGTAATTATCATTTAATTTTGTATTTGCAAAAGGGTAATGTCCTTGTGGATTATTAATAATAATTGGTTTCATTTCTTTCACAGTCCTGCTGAGGCAATCTAAACGATCTATATCCATTCCATTTTTATTTGCTTTAAATATTAAATCGATATCATCTGACCAATTGTTTAAATAAAACACATTAGTGTTTTTATCGTAATGATAAATAGCACCCATATCACTATGGGTATATTCAATAACCTCTGATAATGTGTAATCAAGTAAATCATTGATGGAAGAAGCATTATAATGAATAATTTTCTCAAGACCCTTGAAGCGTTGATTGACCTGTTTTATCTGATATTCTGCTTCAACAGATTGTGTAATGTCAATTACGATTGAATGTAAAAGGTTTTTATAGTTTACCGAAATAGGACTAGTATATACTTCTACATCCCTTATTTCTCCGGATTTCAGAGAGTGCTTAAACTTAAAAAAGTTTTGTTCTTCCTGCATGGCTTTTTTCAATTTAATATTCATCACCGCAGGATCAATTTTGTTAATTGCTTTAATACTTAATCCATAAAACTCTGATTTTGAATAGCCATAAAAACGAACAGCCGATTCATTTGCATCTACAATAATTTTTGTATCCGGATCAATGATAAGCATTGCAGTTTTACTTTTTTCAAATATGTTTTTAAACTGGCTCGAACTTTCTAAAAATGCCTTTTCTGCTTCCTTTCTTTCGGTAATATCTATTATTATTCCACTAATAAGGATTGGATAACCAGATTTATCATGTTCCGTTACATCTCCTTTGCATTGTACCCAAACCCAATGTCCTTTTTTGTGTTTAATCCTATAGGATGTATCAAAGCTTTTGATGTTAGCAGATCTTTCAAGTGCACACCCTTTTCCTGTGCCTTGTAAATCATCTGGGTGTACCCTTGACAACCATATACGATTTGTATCACCAAGTTCTTCAATAGTATATCCAATGATTTGTGCAGCTACATCATTTCTAATAGTTTTATCAGTTATCACATTTCTTTCAAATGTTCCAATTTTAGCTCCTGTTATTACTTTCTCAAATCGGGTATTAATATTTAAAAGCTTTGAGCTGGTATCCCTGAGTTCTTTGTTTATTTTTTCATAATCTTTATTAAGGCTGATATATTGATCGCGTTGAGCAACTATTTTCTTCTCCGCTACTTTTCTTTCTGTAATATCGAGGTGTGTTCCGCTAATTCTAACGGCATTTCCTTCTGCATCGTACTTTACAATGTTTCCGCGTGACTGAATCCAAACCCAATATCCATTCTTATGTTTTTGTCTGAATTCAATATTATAATAATCAATTTCTCTTGATAGTAGCTGAGTCATTTTTTCCAAAGCTCTGTCTAAGTCATCAGGATGAAGCGTATTTATCCATACTTCTCTTGTAACCGGAGCTATTTCGTTTAATTTATAACCTAAAATCTCAGCCCACCGTTCATTTATAGTTAAGGTGTCATCTTTAATATTCCTATCCCAGGTGCCAACCATTGCAGCATCTAATATAAAGGCACTTCGTTCTATTTCTTCCTGAAGTCTGTGTTCTTTCAAAATTTTGCGGGTAACGTCATCATATATGACTGCAGTAAAGCCAGATTTAGGGCAGAATAGTGTTACATCTAAATATTTTTTGAAAATCGGGGAATAGTCTACAAACCTATCAGATTTACCAGACTGTGCTACCTTTTCATATCTTTTTATCCATTTCTTATTATTGTTGGGGAATATAATGGAATCTTTTTTATTCAGAATTTGTTCTTTAGTAACTTTTGTGTATTTGGTAAAAGCTAAATTTACTTGTTTGTAAATAAAGTCGATGGGTTGATTGTTTTTATCAGCAACTATTTCAAGTAAAGCAAATGCAGTATCCATATTTTCATATAAGGATAAATTATTAACATGATGTTCATCATTTAATATAGGGTGTTTCTTTAGATATTCATTGATAGATTTTTGCTTATGTAAGGCGTATATAAAATATAGGATCAGTATACATGTAGTTATAACTAGCACCAGTAGTATATAATCAATACTTGCAACTTTTATGCTCAGAAAAACCTTCCCCGTTATATTACAGATCCATATATTGCTTAATATACTAAGATGAAAAATTGAGCGAAGCATAACTTAAAATTTAGTTTCACAACATTTGAAAAAGTAATATTCTGTTCAACCTGTTTTTTCTGATATTTTAGTTCATGGATATGATACAATCTATAATGATTGTTTTTAATCAACCTGATTGTTTCTGATAAACAAGTTTGTTAACCCGAGGTATTGATATGGTAGTAATAGTACCGGATTTATCATCCATATTGCAAAAGTTTACCTCACCTTTGTGCAACTGAATGATCATTTTTGCAAGATATAATTCCATGGCATTGTTTCTTTCAAACTGATAATTCTGAGTTGAAATTGAATTAAAAAAATGGCTGACTTCATTTCCTGCAAATAGATTTCCGGAATCCTTAATGCAAATTTCAATGTTTTCATCATTACCTTTAATCATTAATTCAACAATACCTTTATTGGTATAGGTTGCAGAAGAATCTATTAATGATGAAATGGCGTTTTGAATAAATTCAGCATCTCCATCTACATAGGCTTCATCAAGTTGGTTGATAAACTTGAATTTGATTTGTGATTTGTTGTTTTGATTTTGAAAACTGGATATTAAATTTCGTGCAATTGGAATAATATCTATATGGCTGATATTTAGTTGTGAATCTCCCTTGAGTTGTAGGTTGGAAATTTGAAGTGCTGAATAGGAGTATTTTTCAAGATTATTTACAGAAGATCTAAGTAACTCCAGAACTTCATTTGTGAATTCATCCTTAGATATGGTTTTTAGAATATTCATTGATCCGATTATTCCATTGAGAGGAGTTCTTATTTCATGACTAATAGATTTTAAAAAGTCATTTTTTGCATTGTCAAGTTTCTTAAGTTCTTGATTTGCATTTTTAAGGTTTTGGTTTGCAATGGTTAAGGCAAATGTTTTTTTGTCGACTTCTTTTTGTAACCATTTATTTAAATCCATAAGTTTTTCACGTGAATGCATCAATTCTATTTGTGTACTTAACCTGATTAATAATTCACTGTGATTAAATGGTTTTGAAATATAATCAACTCCTCCTACCTTAAAACCTTCCGCAATACTATCCGAATCGTTTCTGGCGGTTAAAAAAATAATAGGAACATTTTTATTTAAAGGGGTCTCTTTAATAATCTTACAAGTTTCAAATCCTGATAATTCAGGCATCATGATGTCTAATAAGATAGCGTCAAATTTTGTGTCCTCGACCCATTTGATGGCATTTTTACCATTTAGGGCAACTTCAACAAAGTAATTATTTTCCGATAGTAAGGCTGCTACTACCTGAAGGTTTTTAGGGTTGTCGTCAACAACGAGTATTTTGTGTTTCATTTTATTAGGTTTAGTGCTTAAAGGTATTTCTATTAAAGATAGAAAAAATACAAATTATTGCTAATCCATATCCTCTAAAAGTTGGTTAAAGCTTTTCAATAGATTCTGTATGGACTCGAAATCGTAGGATTTGATTCCATTTTCTAGATGATGTAAATAATTATTGAGACTAGGCCAATGTACTGTTTTTGATATTATTTTTAATTCTGATGATAACTTCTTCAGGTTATGCGATGATAAAATTTCATTTAATTCATTGCAGACAGGAATAATATTTGTTTTAAACTTCTCCTTTAAATCCTCTTTTTCTTGAGGTGTAAACGGTGTTTTCTGAAAATTTGCTTCGTTTTTTGTCGATAAACTGTCAGAATGTAAATATTTTAATAGTGTGCTGTTAAGTAGTTTTTTGTTTATGGGAATATCAATGTAATCATTAACACAGATTCTTTCTGTGTACGATTGTGAGATTTGTATTGAATCCATTAATAGTAATGGAGTTTCTTTTAACTTGTATTCTGTTATTAATATATTGATCAATTTAAGATCAGAAGTATTATCGGGAGATGCAATTATTATCTTAGGTTTATCTTTAATATTGATTTCTTTTTGATCCAAATTAATAACCTGGCATGTTAGGTTCATATCAAAACAAAAAGATTTCAATACCTCAAGGTTTGATCCTGTTTTACTAATAATCAGTATGGATTCTTTATTAAATAACTTTATTTCATCTTCAAAAGTTTTATAATATTCTTTGCTAGTGAATTCTATGTCTGGAATTAAAATGGTAAACTTACTACCCTTATTTTCATAGCTATCAAGAGTTATACTACCTTTCATCATTTCCACATACTTTTGTACAATTGATAATCCCAGACCTGTACCGGGATTGCCTTCTTTTTGAGTTTGAATATCCTGCATAAAGGGTTCAAAAATCTCTTTTTGTTTTTCCATTTTAATTCCAATGCCTGTGTCTTTTATTGAAAAGGCAAAATTTCCACTCTGTCTATTTTCGTATTTCTGAAATGAATATTCGATTGTTACATTTCCTTTATTCGTAAATTTCAGGGCATTATTTACTAAGTTCAATAATATTTGCCTTATTTTAGTGGCGTCTATACAAATGGATTCCGGAAAGTCATTAGGTTTAATAACGTTAATAGTATCTTCATTTTCATTAGCCAACATTAAAAAGGCCTGCTTAATTTCACTTACGATAATATCAAAGTTTACGTAGTCTTTTTTTAAAAACATTTTATTAGCCTGCACCTTTTCAAAATCCAGCAAATCATTAATTAATGAGAGTAATAGATTTCCACTCGATTTTATTGATTCGAGGTACGAATTATATGGGGGCTTTAAGATGTGTGTGCTTAATAAATCTGAGAATCCTAATATAGCATTCATAGGCGTACGGATTTCGTGAGAAATATTAGCCATAAATAGAGATTGTGCCTGACTGTTTTTGATAGTTTTTTTCTGTTCCTTTATTAAATTACTTAGTGCTGATTTCAGATCTGTTATGTCATTAATGATTCCGGATATTCTGCTTGGATAGGAATTACTATCTAATTCTGTAATTTTTCCTGAATATCGTAACCATAAGTATTTGTTACCGGCATTCAGTAATCGGAATTCAAAATTTAGCTTGGTTGATATTTTATTTTTTCTTCGAAAGAACATGTATTTCACCCTTTTACTATCCTCGGGATGAATGCGCGATATAATCCATTGGAAATTTACTCTGGTATGTTTAAAGTTGTAGCCGGTGATTTTTTCAAAATAGGAGTTGGTGTTAATAATGTCTTTTTCAAAATTATACTCTAAAAAAGCTATTTTGCCTACGTTCATGCTAAACTCGAGCAATTCTTTGAGTTCTCTGATTTTTTTTTCAGCAACTACTCTGGGGGTAATGTCAACTCTTACTTCAGCTAAAAAAAGTTCTTTATTATCTCCAACAACAGGCATTGTTGTAATCTGATACGTTTTTTCTCCGTTACTAGTCTCGTATGTAAAAGTCGTATGTGATGAATTTTCGGGTTTTCTGGGACATTCATCGCAAATTTCATTCCTGTTTCTGAAGTATTTATAACAAGGTGAATGAATACTGTTTACATCTATATGGCTATGAAAAACAATATTTGCATTTGCATCTGTTATAGAAAGTGTGGCGTTGGTTGATTTAAGTATATTTTCAACCTTGTCAGGTACAAAATGAAAATCCGAAATATTAGCCTTTTTTTTAAATAACGCTTTATTTTGGTTTAATTCATCTGTAATTGTTTTATTGAAAGCATCAATGGTTTCTTTAGGATTTTGATTTATTAAATTATTATTGTTTATTAAAAGTAATATAACTCCCCAGGTACTATTGTGAATATTAATAGGACTGCAAACTATTGAATAGTGATCAGAAAATTCTTCAAAAGCCGAATCTATATTTAGCTGTGAGGATGCCACAGGTACAATCTGCGTTTTTGGATTTGATCTAATGGAATCAAGAAATTGAGACTCTTTTAAAACCCGACCTGTACCAAAAGTAATATCAAGTGGGTTTGTGGAAGCAATGATATTTAAGCTATTATTCTTTAGTTTGGCCATAAAAACCAAGTGAGCCCTGGTAAGCCTTTTTATAAGAACTGTTTGTTGTTCCCAGTTCAGTTTTAAGTCAGGAATGGCCATTGTTTCAATCATAATTTATTCGTTTGGTTAGGAAAAGATTATTTAATAGTAGTAACTTTTATTACTATTAAGGTGATCTGTAATTACAACTCAGTTATTTTGTTTTTATGGCATATAATACCAGACAAGCGCTAATGCGACCATTTATTTTGATAACAAGTTACTTCTGTGCCCCTTAGCTGTTTGAGCGTTTATGAAAAATTTGTCAGCAATTTCTTCATTGGTTAAGCCGTTACAAATTTCTTTTTTCCCATTTTTTTTAGTAAAAAAACTTTTACACCAGTTTCAATCATATTATAATTAGTGTCAGCAAGAAAACTCCATTTTTTTTCGTTACTCATGCTCTCAAAAATGATCATTTACTGCAGTAAACTCACATTTTTCGAGCTTCGAAAGCTTCAGAAATGAAGCTTTCTTATATGCCACTTGAGTTTTCTGCAAGTACTAATTAGTGTGCGTCTATAAAGTCAAACTACTGCGTTGTTGCTCAAAATTCAAATCCTCATATACACTAGTATACTGCGGTTTGAATTTTTCGCACGCCTTGTATTTAAACTTTATAGTTCAAACACCCGACTTTATGGACAGGCATTAATTATACTCTTCGTCACTATTCATTGATAAGACCATCATCTTTAGGCCTGGATTTTATTCAATAGCAAGTATTGTTGCTTCAATACGTTTCATAACGGGTATTGAAATGTCTATTAATACCAGATCAGGATCGCATTTATCAAACTGCACATAAAACTCTTATCCATTCTGGCTTCCCCAATAACTTTACTTACGCCTTCAATTTCCGTTAAATTACTTAATCCTTCCCAAAAAATTAAATGATCATCGACTAAATATTTTTTTATTTGCAAAAACGGAAATCACAAATAAACTCTCTGTTAGTTATGGTATTGATTTGAGATGAAGATTCAATTTTAAATCCACCTCCTAACAATTATCATTTGTTTTCATATTGATTAGGCCTGATCCTTTACAAAGATTAAAGGCTTCAGTAGCATCAAAATCCGTTCTCATTACCGGAACAACAAAGTTCCAAAAATTCCTCTCCAAATAAGTAGATGTTAATATTTTTAGCTCCAGAGTGTTTTATTGAATTATTAATACATTCATAAATTAATCAATATAATTTAATTTTAATCTCATGATTAATACCTGAAGTTAATACATTTTTATATTGGAAGTCAATACCGAATACATTTTTATTCTACAAACGAATGTTTGGAGCGGAGTGTTTAGTGTGGAATTCATGATGTATTAGTACTGATTTTATTGGAAATTTCCTTAGACTTGCAATTGTATCTTCAAGGTTTTCTCCCATTTTTATGATGATTTTACCTTTATCCATCTTTGATTCTGGAAGAGAAAGTAAGTATAAATCTGGTTTGGTTGTAGAAAGTTGTGCTCCAATACCATCATGTAATTCTTTTGTAAAACGTCTTCTCTCTTTTTTTCTGTTAGGATTATCGTTTGCAGCACTTTCATTTCCATCTCTTTTCTTATGGATAAATCCTTAAGAGTAAGCATTCTGGACTCCTCTTTATGATATTATGCAGGATATCCGTTTAGTTTAGTATATCAGATAAAGCTTTCTACACCTTTTGACCGTTCTTACTGGTAGTGTTAGAATACAACGCAGTATGGCAAAACATGATGGTTCTGTTTTTCGAACGAAACTGTCCGGACACTTTTGCTTCACTTTTATGTTCCGTATTACTCTTTCTGGGGCATTACTGTCATGAGGTATCTCATGATCAAGTTTGTCTGCTCGTTTTAGTAGCACCTGAATGATCCGGAATAACTTGTTCATATGTTGTTTTTTAGCCAGGTATAATTCTTTATGACAAAGTACTGAAGATGATTTCAAAACAGCCTATGAATACATGCATGAGTAGTCAACAACTAATAATTTTTAATAATCATTGGAATTCCATAAATATAACATTGGTGAGTAACCTGAAATTTTAGTATCTTTTACTTTGTAGTATATTTTAATTTAAACAAATTACTATTTTTAGTATATTATGAATAACCTGAACTGTACAATTAAAATTCAGTTATATAGTAATTACACCCGGCATTATATATGGATTCATTTGAATATTCAATAAATTATCATTTGCAATCTTCACTTAATGAAGAATCCCCAGACCGTTATGTAAATGATTACGAAGCAGAAATATTGGTTTACAAACCTTCCGGAGAGTTTATACAAATTGGACGTGTTCAATTCAATATCATTCTTGTAAATCAGGTAAGAGAAAACAATTATAACCTTTTTCATGTTTTCGATGCCTCAAGTTCAATATTGGATTTTGGAATGACTTATATTGATTTTGATACCGAAGAATTCAATGATACTTTTATGGAGATGACCAACAATGAGATGTATTTGGATAATATTTGTTTAATTACGGAATATGATCTTCTTCCTGCTTTTAGGGGTAAAAATATTGGTGCCAGGATTATGAAAGATATATATATTAGATTTTCAGCCGGAGTTGGAGTCTTCTTTATAAAAGCCATTCCTTTTCAGTCATCATTAGATGATAAGGATGAAAATAGATACAACGAAGAGGATGAGTTTTTTAAAGCCATGAACTTTGGTGATTTCGAGTTTGATGAAGAAACGGCTCAGTATAAAATAAATGCATTCTTTCAACGTCTGGGATTTAAATATCTGAATGACAACTATTTTTATATAAATAATAATTATCAGCAACCCAAACTCATGTCTGCAGAGTGGTAATTGAGATATTTACCGTGTCTTTTTGATTATTACCAGATGCACGCCCCATAAACGGGGGTAAGGTATTTTGACTTATTGACACGTCATTATTCCTTACTTACCCAACTTACAATAAAAATAGCTTGCTCACTGTGCTACAATTAAGCAATAAATCTTAATTTTGCTGTAGACAAGTAATAATTATCTGTTAAGATAAAGATAACAGTGTGGCTATCTTGCCACAACCGGATAACCCAATTGGGGATTATAGAAACGAATATGCTAAAACAAAGTTTACAACAAAAGCTGCTTCAAAAGTTATCGCCATTGCAAATACAGGTGATAAAGTTGCTGGAAATACCTGCAGCTCAGCTTGAGCAACGCATAAAAAAGGAGATTGAAGAAAATCCGGTGCTGGAGTTAGAAGGAGAAGGTCGGGATAAAGAAAATGATGAGCCTGAAGTAAAAGAATCGGAAGTTGAAAAGGACGAACTTTCAATTGATGAATATATTCAGAATGAAGATATTCCGGCCTATAAACTTCAAGCACGAAATTTCTCAAAAGACGATAAACACGAAGACATTCCATTCTCTGATGGAACAACCTTTCATGAGTTTTTAACTGATCAGCTTGGTCTGAGAATTCTTAATGATAGGCAAAAGCTAATGGCTGAACATATTGTAGGTAATATTGATGAAGATGGTTACCTAAGAAGAGAAATTGATGAAATTATTGATGATATTGCTTTTAGCCAGAATGTTGAATATGAAGAACGTGAAGCATTGGATGTTCTTGAAATTGTTCAGGATTTTGAACCTCCAGGAGTAGGTGCACGTGACTTACAGGAGTGTTTACTTCTTCAACTGGATAAGAAAGATCGCTCTTTCCCGGCAATTAACGATGCCTACAACATCATAAAGCATCATTTCGAAGAGTTTACAAAAAAACATTATGAAAAAATAACTAAGCGTTTGCATCTTGAAGAAGAGGATGTTAGAGAAGCATTGGATGAAATATTAAAGCTGAATCCAAAACCAGGTAGCTCCTATAGTAATCCGATGACCAAAACGGTTCAGCATATTATACCTGACTTTATTCTGGAAATAAAAGATGGGAAACCCGAACTTTCTTTAAACACCAGAAATGTTCCGGAATTAAGAATTAGTCAGACCTACTCAAATATGTTGGAGGATTATTCCGGTAATAAAAAGAATCAATCCAAAGACAAGAAGGATGCTGTAATGTTTGTTAAGCAGAAACTTGATTCAGCCAAATGGTTTATTGATGCAATTAAGCAAAGGCAAAACACATTATTATTAACCATGAATGCGATTCTTCAATATCAGAAAGAATACTTTATTGAAGGTGATGAAACCAAGTTGAGACCAATGATATTGAAGGATATTGCAGAAATAACAGATTTGGATATATCAACTATTTCAAGGGTTTCAAATAGTAAATATATACAGACTAACTTTGGGATTTTTGCACTTAAATCTTTTTTCTCTGAAGGAATGCAAACAGATTCCGGCGAAGAGGTATCTACCCGTGAAATCAAGAAAATACTTTCAGAATGCATTGAGAGTGAAGACAAAAGAAAACCATTAACTGATGATAAACTATCACAGATATTAAAAGAAAAATCCTATAATATAGCACGAAGAACAGTTGCAAAATATCGTGAGCAATTAAATATTCCGGTTGCCAGATTACGAAAAGAACTTTAATAAGATTGTATTGTTATTAAGACAATACAATCTATACGATTATTTTATGCTAAAAAATATTGCCTCCATCTTATCAACCATCCTTCACCCATTATTAATGCCTACGATTGGATTGTTGGTTATTTTTAGTACTCAAAGCCATGTTACCTATATTCCTTTTGAGTACAGAAAAGTGGTCACCATCATCGTTTTGATAAGCACTTGCATACTTCCTTTAAGTGTAATTCCAGTATTTATGCAAACCGGAATTATCAAGTCCATACAAATGGACAAATCCAGAGAAAGAGTAATTCCATTGGTAGTAACAAGCCTCTTTTTTTTAGCTGGCTATTATTTCTTGAAAAAATTTCAATTACCGGCCTTTATTCCTCTATTCTTTTTAGGTTCCCTGATGTCAGTATTAATTGCAATGGGCATATCATTCTTTTGGAAAATTAGTATTCATATGATAGGCATTGGCGGACTTATTGGCGCTCTATTATCCATGTCGCTAAAATATGGTGTAAACACCACGACCTGGATGCTTATTGCTATCGCAGTTTCTGGTTTACTTGGCAGTTCCCGGTTGAAGTTAAATGCGCATTCTCCATTGCAGGTTTATGTCGGTTTAATTATCGGCGTTATCACAATCTGCACAATAATACTCCTTTAAATGATCTGGTAAATAACCCATAAATCTTCAAGCACATGACCAATACTGACATTATACCTTTAGCTCAATTAAATAATAAACTAATCGCTGAAGAAATCAAGCGAATTCTGGAAGAATCCGGAATATATTCTATACTTGAATCTGATAATCCGGCTTCCTCTGTAATGAATGTATACTTTGGATCCGCAGCAAACGATCATATTACAATAAAAGTGGTTGAAGATATATATAAAGATGCTGTGGAAATTATTAAGAAAAATGGCTACGGAGATTATTTAGTTTAATCTTCTAGTGGTGACATCTTATGTCAATTACAATAAACAAAATAAGCCAACATTTCTGTTGGCTTAAATATTCTTATTGAATTATAATGTGAAGAAGAAACTATTTTTTTCCTCCACCAATTTCAAATCCAACTTTAATTGACATATAATTTCTTGAATCTAAGTCAGAATCAACTCCAGTAATTACGTTATATTCCAATCCTAAACGGAAGTGGCCTAGTAATAAACCCGCACGTGGGGCAAAACCAAATTTCGACCCATATTCAATCGGTTCCATATCGGTGTTTGCATCCATACTACTAAACTCAACTGAACCCATCGAATAAATACCAGCTCCTAATCCTACGAATGGACGAACTTTACTATCTCCAAAATAATAATCACCTGTTAACTAGTAGCTTCCCACTGCAGAAATGTCTATGCTAGAACCTGCTACATCAGCGCCACCCATAACAGCCCACTCCATTTTTAATCCAAATGCAATATTGTCTGTAAAATTATATTTTGGCTCAATATAAAAACCAATTCCAGATTTATAACCATCACCACTAGGCATTGCATATAATGTACCTACATCAACCTTAAATGCCTTGTAATTGTCGCTTTGTGCTGATGCACTTGCAATACTAATAACCATGATAGCTACTACAAATAATAATTTTTTCATTTTATATTTAATTTGTTTAAATTAATAATCGGCAGCAAATATATATAATTTGTTGATAATTAAAAAAAACTTCTATTTTAAAGCATCTTTATTCTTTACCTTTCATTAAGGTAAATACTTAAATATCTTGTAAGTATCAGGCATATAGCTATATAGGACGTGTGCTGTATATTAATAAAGCATGCATATTTTACATTTTTACATCGTTGTACATATTCATGATATATATCATACTTCATACTTCTGTGCATTATATATATGTATATATACATATGTGAAGATACGGATAAAATGTTAATATGTTAAAATTGTGGCAATAAGAATTCATAATCTATCTCCAAAAAAAAAGCAGCTACAAAATAGTAACTGCTTTTAATAAATTTCTTCAATTGAACTGATTACATCAGTGCATCAAGTTTTGATGCTAATATTGTTTTAGGTACGGCTCCAACTTGCTTATCAACGATCTCACCATTTTTAAAGAATAGAATTGTTGGGATATTTCTGATACCAAATTTTACAGATGTTCCCGGATTGCTATCAACATCCATTTTAGTAATAACAGCCTTATCTCCATATTCCTCTGCCAACTCTTTCACTACAGGAGCAACCATTCTGCACGGCCCACACCATTCTGCCCAAAAATCAACCAATACTGGCTTGTCTGAATTTAATACAACTTCTTCAAAGTTTGCATCTGTTACATCAATAGTCATAAAATAATATTCTAAGATTAATACTTTAATTCAAATAAATAGTAAACACAAAAGTAAAAAATAAGTTTGCGTATTGCCAAATATAAATAATCCCATTTTAATATCAAACTGTCATATAATTATATGTTAGGATATTACGATAACTTAAATGATAAATCAGGATGATTATCCAGATATTCAATCAATTCATCGGTTAGTTTAATTTTCGATGTACGTGAAAGAAACTGAGCTCTGTTTAATGCATCTTCTTTATCATAAATCGAAAACCGAACTGTAACACCACCCTCATTATCTTGAGTGAGGGCGGCAAATTCAGTAATCAATTCTTCATCAATTGACTGCAATGGAATGGATATATTAACACCCGAAACTTTAGATTCCCGGACACCATCCAGCATTTCAATTTTATTAACTTTAACTTCTAATTCACCATCATTACTCCATTGCTTTTCTTGGATTTTGGCTCTAATCATTATATAATATCCTTCAATAAGATATTTTGCATAATCCGGGTAATCTCTACCAAAAAATGCAAACTCATAGGAACCGGAATAATCTTCAAGAGTCATGATGCCATAAGGATTACCTTTTTTGGTCATTCCTGATCGCGAAGCTACAACCATACCTCCAACTGTGACATCCCTTCCCTTCAGTTTTTCAAGATCTTCAAGATCAGATAGGTTAGTTGTGCAAAAGTGATTAATTTCTAATTTGTAAACATCTAATGGATGAGCAGAAAGATATATCCCAATCAGATCTTTCTCTCGGGCAAGCTTTTCAAGTATTGAAAATTCTTCGCATACGGGTGCCAATGGTTTGGTAATGGCAGCGCTGGCACCAGCTGATCCGAAAAGCGAATTGGCTGCAGTAGCCTTATCACTCTGATACAGGTTTCCATATCTACCTAAATTTTCAATAAAAGTAGTATGCTCTCCCGGTAAACATGTAAAGTACTGCGCTCTGTGAAATTCCGGAAATCCATCAAATCCTCCGGCTGCGGCCAATGCTTCAAGGTTTTTCTTATTTACAGTTTGCAGGTTTACTCTTTCAACAAAATCAAAAATATCTTTATAAGGACCATCTTTTTCTCTTACACGAATAATTTCTTCTACTGCTCCAGCTCCAACGCCTTTAACCCCAGCCATACCAAAGCGGATGGCTCCTTCTTTATTTACGGTAAACTTACGATAACTTTCATTAACATCCGGTCCAAGCACATCCATCCCCATCCTTTTGCACTCTTCCATAAAGGTGGTGATCTTGGTTATATCACTCAGGTTACGACTGAGTACCCCGGCCATAAACTCAGCCGGATAATGAGCTTTTAAATATCCTGATTGATAGGCCACATAGGCATAACAAACAGAGTGAGATTTATTAAAGGCGTAACTGGCAAAGGCCTCCCAATCTTTCCAAATTTTATCTATCAAATCAGGTGGAGCCAATTTCTTACCTTCACAACCTTTCATAAATTCTTCACTACCCAGACAGCCATCCTTAAACTTCACTTTAAGCTTATCCATCATGGCGATGATTTTCTTACCCATTGCCTTACGTAATGAGTCGGAATCTCCTCGTGTAAAACCACCTAAAGCTCTGGACTGAAGCATCACTTGCTCCTGATACACAGTAATGCCGTAAGTGTCTTTTAGGTAAGGTTCCATCATTGGATGATCGTATTCGATTTCCTCACGACCATGTTTTCGGGCAATAAATGAAGGGATATATTCCATTGGCCCCGGTCGATACAAGGCATTCATTGCCACAAGATCTTCAAATCGGTTGGGCTGAAGTGCCTTGAGGTGTTTTTTCATTCCAGGAGACTCAAACTGGAAAACAGCTGTTGTTTCTCCGTTACCGAATAGCTGAAAGGTTTTTTCATCCTCAAGGGAAATTTTTGCCAGATCTACATCTATTCCTTTGGAGAGCTTAACATTACCCAGTACCTCTTTAAATATCGATAGTGTTTTCAGACCAAGGAAGTCCATCTTCAACAAACCTATATCCTCAACAAACCTTCCATCGTATTGTGTGGTCAGTAATTCCTCTCCTTTTGTTGGCATAACAGGTAAATGCTGATTCAATGGATTTTTGCCAATCAGAACACCACAGGCATGCACCCCTGTTTGGCGAACAGCCCCTTCAAGCGCTTCTGCAAATCTCATGGTTTTTGCTATCAACGGATTGGGCGAATTTTTCTCCATTTCAAGATCCGGAACTTCCTTAAAGGCTTTCTTGAAATTCATTTTGGGGGCTTCCGGAACCATCTTGGCTAACCTGTTGGCTTCTGACAAATCTAACTTCAGTACACGAGCTACATCTTTAATAGAACTCTTGGTAGCCATAGTACCAAAGGTGCAGATATGAGCCACTTTATCCTGTCCGTATTTATGAGTCACATAATCCAATACTTCCTGGCGACCATCATCATCAAAATCAATATCCACATCGGGCATTGAAATACGATCCGGATTTAAAAAACGTTCAAACAGAAGATCATATTTGATAGGATCAACATCGGTTATTTTTACACAATAAGCCACCGCCGCACCTGCTGCCGATCCCCTTCCGGGGCCAACAAGTACTCCATTATTTTTTGCCCAGTTAATAAAATCCTGAACAATAAGGAAGTAACCGGGGAAACCCATCGTTTTAATGGTGTTTAATTCAAAATCAAGTCGTTCCTTTACGTGATCTTCCAGCACCTCACCATATCTTTCTGCAGCCCCTTCAAATGTAAGATGTTCCAGATAATCCGCCTCTAGTTTTATCTGAATTACTTTTTCGTAATCTCCGATTCTATCGTAGGATTCCTTTGTAAATTCTTCAATTAATTGTTCCTCTGTAAACTTTTCTTTATAATCCTCAATGGTACCAAATTCTTCAGGTATTTCATAGGGGGGCATAATAGGTGGGCTATCCAACTTAAAAGCTTCTACCTTATTGGCAATTTCTAATGTATTTTGTAATACTTCAGGAATATCTGCAAATAACTGATTCATTTCCTGAGTAGTTTTAAACCACTCCTGTTTTGTATATCGCATCCGGGTCGGATCATCGTAATCCCTTCCGGTACTTAAACACACCAATAAATCATGTGCTTCTGCATCCTCGGCATTGGTAAAATGAGTATCATTTGTTGCAATAACTTTAACCCCGAGCTCTTTTCCTAATTCCAGAATTACTTTATTTACCTTTACCTGGTTTTCATAAACATTCTGACGTAACATCGGATCATCAGTAGGATGGCGCATTACCTCTAAATAATAATCTTCACCAAACACACCTTTGTACCATAAAATAGTTTCTTTGGCTTTATCCAGATTACCTGCCATAATATGCTGAGATACTTCACCTCCTAAACACGCACTGCTTGCAATAACCCCTTCATGATATTTTTCCAGTAACTCTTTATCGATACGAGGTTTGTAATACATCCCATCGGTATAAGCAATTGAAGTCATCTTTAAAAGATTCACATAACCTGTTTCATTTTTAGCCAACAAAATAATATGGTGACCTGAGGCATCTGTTTTATCTTCTTTACTTGCAATCCCTCTTCTGGCAACATAAGCCTCCACTCCGATAATAGGCTTAATTCCAGCCTTGGTACAAGCAACATGAAACTCTTTTACGCCAAACATCCCGCCATGGTCTGTGATGGCCAAAGCCGGCATTTCATCTTCTTTGGCTTTATTCGCTATGTCCCCCGTTTTATTAGCTCCATCTAAAATTGAATATTGAGTATGCACATGGAGATGAACAAAGGGAACTTTTCCTGCTGTTTTGGCAGCCTGCCTTAACTTTTCTTCTTCTTCCTCTATCGAAATATGATCAAGAGTATCCACTTTAAATGATTCAAACTCAACACCGGCTGGTTGAATCATATCCGGATTATTGATTCTGAACGCCTCAATCTGCGCTGCTGTCATTTGAAGTCGCTGAGCTGAGATTCCACCCACACGAACCAGTTCAAGGAAACATCGTGTGGTTGATTCAACATCGGCTGCCGCATTGTGCGCTTCATCAAATGGAACCGTAAATAGTTTTATGTGGAGTTCGGTAAGCGTTGGATTCTTGAGTTGACCATTACGCCTTAAATCACAATACACCTTACTCTCGAGCATTGTACACAACGATGGGGCAGAAGAAATTGCTTCTTCCATTTCGCAGCGAACTAACTCACAACCCACAATATTAATATCGAAACTAATATTATGCCCGATGATAAATTTGCTCTTTTTTACGTCTTCCATAAAATCAAGCAAAGCATCTTTTAAAGGAATTCCTTTTTCATGTGCAATTTCAGTTGTGATACCATGCACAGCTACTACATCTTCAGGAATGGTATATCCATCAGGTGTGATCACATGATTTTTGGCAAAAAGAAAGTTTCCTTCAATATCATGACACTGCCATGCCAATTGTACCATTCGTGGCCAATTATTAGTGTCTGTAATCGGAGCTTTCCAATTCTTTGGTAATCCCGTTGTCTCGGTATCAAATACTAAAAACATTGTATATCAATTCTTTATAAAAGTGAGCTATGGCTGCTGTGCAGAATGTCAAAGTTAAGGTTTTGATAGGAAAAAACAGAAGGGGAATTGAATTACTTCTATATTTAAAACCTTTCAAGGTTATCTATATTTTACCTGAGTTCAATTAAAAATATAAGCATTCAGATTGATATGAAAGATTTGCACTTCCATAATTCTTAATCTTTAAAATTATACATATGAATGAGGAAAGTTGCATTGCATAAGATTAATACAAAAAAAACTGAAGACATATTAATCTTTAGCCCGATTAATTAGTTTCGCTGATCTTTGATTCATGAATTATCGTTATGAGACCTTCAAATGTCTGTCAGGTTTAGGCAACCACAAGATTTTATTTTTGAGGAATAGCGATCTGTTTTAATAAAATAAAATCTTAGGACGTCCAAAGATGGCGGGCAGTTGAAGGTTGGAATAGAAATAATTGTGAATTATTCAGGCTAGGGTCCTTCTATATAAAATAAAAAGTAATGCTCTTATGACAAACTTCTTTTTATTGCATAATTTAGAAATTCATTATACGGCTTCATCATTGAAAAAATCTCCTCAATTTTCTCTTCAACATTTTTAGCCTGAATCTCCTTATCCGACATCTGCTTGAATAAGATATAAGATTTAGGTCGCACCAATTCAATATTCGGATCATTTTTATCAAAACCTTTAGGAGCAGTTTTCAATTTATCGCCCCAAATATCAGGAAATACCTTTTTAAATTCTGGTTCGTCAATAATGGCCTTATATTCAGAGGCATTATCAATTATTGATTCCCTAACAGCTTTAAGAACATTGGATTCCGGACAATAAATTCCGCCTCCTAAAAAACTATTATCAGGTTCAATATGTAAATAATACCCTGCATATGGACTTTTTCTTCCTCCATGAGCCATATATGCTCCAAAGTTATTTTTGTATGGTAATTTATCCTTAGAAAAACGAACATCCCTGAATATTCTGAAAATACAGTCTTTAGCATGAGGGTGACCTATGGTTGGATCAAGAGTATGAATGATTCCAATCATTTTATTTATATATTCTTCAAAGGCAGACTTTGCTTCCTGATATTTCTCTTTATGATCATGAAACCATTCTTTATTGTTGTTTACAGCCAATTCTTTTAAAAAATCAAATATTACCTGAGGTATCATTTTTGGATAAGTTTAATATTTAATACAAATTAATAGGTTTATATTTTCTTTACAAGTCAAATGCTAAATCTTTGACTAATTCTATAACTAAATCACATACATTTTTCATTTTCTCATAATCAAGTTTTTCGTAAGTATCTGTTACGCGATGATAATTAGGACTAAGTCCGTTAAAGAAGAACAAAACCGGAACATCCTTTTCTATAAAACTCTTTTGATCAGAATATCTTAGAAACTTGCTTCCTACTGCCGGGTTATTGTCAAAGAAATCAAGGTTTACAAAATTATGCAATTGATTGATTTCCTTTGCTTTTAACATTAGGTTTTCACTGGTATTTAACGGACCAAAGGCATATATAAAATCATCAATATCTTTATGCTCTGGATCGGCACTACCGATCATATCCATATTAATATTTGCGAGAGTTTTGTTTATGGGATAAGCAGTATGATTCACGAAAAAATGAGATCCGACCAAACCAATTTCTTCAGCGCTAAAAAAGGCAAACATGATATTACACCTTGGTTTCTTATGGGAATTTGAAAAATCTTGAAGTACCCTGGCAACTTCCATCAAGGCTGCTGTTCCGGATGCATTATCATTGGCCCCATAAAATATTTTATCCTTTTTTACTCCGATATGATCGTAATGGGCAGAAATCACAATGGTACTATCCCCAATTTCACCTGGAATAAATCCTAATACATTTGTAGCATTATAGATATTCTTTTTTTGGTGAATTTTCATAATCACTTTGAGCCTTTCTTCTGTTTGATTATGATTACTCACCAAATTACTCATCTTACTATACACTCTGGGATGAAGATAGATAATTGAATAGTTTTCAGAAGGAACAATGAACAATTTCTTATCTGAATTCTTCGAAATGAAACCATTTATATTTATGCGTTTCATTTTATTAAAAGTAATCGAATCATTAATCGTAGTAAACACATACTCTACGTTATACTTTTCAAGAAATGATAAATTCAGATTTTCTATATCCTGAATTAGCATGGAATTTATATGTTCCGATTCTATTTTACCCTCCAGGTTTTCAGGCGAAAGCAAGTCTAAAGTATCATAAACAAGGCTATTACTTTTAAGGTACAAATAATCCCTCTCTTCATAAATCGTATCTTTCGAAACGATTATATAATCCTTTTCAACCTCGAACGGCTGCCTGTTAAGTACTACAAAATTCTGGTTATATGAATTCCCGTTTCCAGAACCAATATTTAGATCATTTAAATGATTCAGAATATAATATTGAGCTTTATATATACCTACCGTATTTAATCCACGTCCTTCCATTTCAGCACAGGAAAGGGTTTTAACATGCGTTTTTAAATTCCTCACCATTACTTGAGAACTGATACTTAAAGAATAAATCAGGAATAATGAAAGAATATATGTGCCTAATATATTGCGCATTAGCTATATCTGAATTTAAATATATATCGTAATTTTTAAAGTTACTTTATAAAAAGGTATTTACCTATATGTATAATAAGGTTTTATTACTTTTGTTTTGTATAATACTGTTATGACATTAAATCAAACAGTTATTTAAAAAATAAAATCAATAATAAATCGGCATGAAAAAAGCTATTGTAATAGTAGCTGGAGGCTCAGGATCCAGGATGAAAAGCGATTTACCTAAGCAATTTATTGAGCTTTTAGGTAAGCCAGTTTTAATGCACACCATACGTAATTTTGTCCGTTATGATAGACAAATGAAATTGATTTTAGTGTTGCCTCAGTCTCAAATTTCGTTTTGGAAAGATTTATGTATCAAACACAATTTTAAAGAAAATTATGAAATAGCAGTAGGTGGCAGTACCAGGTTTGAAAGTGTAAAGAATGGATTGATGAAAATTGAAAACGAATGTCTCGTTGGAATTCATGATGGAGTTCGGCCTTTGGTTTCACATAAAACATTAGATAATTGTTTTTTAGTAGCAAGTCAAAAAGGAAATGCCGTACCCGTTACGGATTGCATTGAATCTATCAGAGAAATTATATCAGAATCAAGCCAATCCGTTGACAGAAATAAATATAAAATGGTTCAAACACCTCAGGTATTTAAATATTCAGCTATTCACAAAGCTTATGAGCAGCCATATTTACATGCCTTCACGGATGATGCAAGCGTATATGAATCTGCAGGTTATAAAATTGCACTTACATACGGAAACCGGGAAAACATTAAAATTACAACTCCTATGGATTTAATTATTGCAGAAGCAATTATGAATAGCGACGTTTTAGCAGAATAGTTTGTTGAATCATCTTTATTACAATCCAAAATAAAACCAATGCGAATATTATAATAGCTCCCGAAGGCAAATTATAATAATAAGATCCAATTAATCCTGAACAAATTCCTAAAAATCCAAATAGTACAGAGAATAACATCATATGCTTAAAATCATTGGTAAAAATAGATGAAATTGCCTGTGGTATGGTAAATAGTGACAATACCAGAATGATACCCGCAATGCGAATACTTAATACAATGGTTAAAGCAACTATTATTGATATTATATAACGTACAATGGTTACACGAATACCCATAGTTTGCAAGTAACCTGCATCAAAGGCAACATATAATACCAACCTATAAAAAACGATAATTCCGATAACAACAATAACTGATAAAATGCTCATGGCTAATATATCACCAGAAGTAACCATCAATATATTACCAAATAAAAAGCTCATTAAATTAGGAGTATAACCTGGGGTCATAAAAACGAATATAATACCAATGGCCATGCCTAACGACCATAAAATAGCTATAGCACTATCTTCACGAACATTTGCCTTATGAGTTGTCCATTCAATACCCAAAGCAGACAGAACAGCAAAAACAGCAGCACCTAAAAAAGGATTTAGTCCTAAGAAGTAAGCCAAACCAATACCACCAAAAGAAGCATGTGTGATACCTCCGCTAATAAATACAATTTTACGAGAAACAATATATGTTCCAACAATACCCGCAATAATACTTGTAAGTATTCCTGCAAGTAACGCATTGGTAAAAAATTCAAAATGAAAAAGGGAAAGTATATCTTGCATTATAAATATTCGTTTAGTGGTTATGCAATACCCTATGGGGTATTTGACCATGCGTAACTAACTCAATAGGACAATTATATGTTTTAAGTATCTCGTCAGAAATTTTATTTGTATTGTGATAATGCAACTGTTCATTTACGCAGGCAATTGTTTTTACCATTGACGAAATAGTTCCAATATCATGTGAAACCAACAGAATTGACATTGATTTATTAAGCTCTTTAAGTAATTCATATAACTCACCTTCAAAATATTTGTCTACGTATGTATTGGGTTCGTCTAAAATAAGAACTTTAGGATTATTAATAATGGCTCTACAAAGAAATACTCTTTGTTGTTGCCCACCCGACAACTCTCCTAATGATCTATTGCTATATTTACCCAATTCAGCTTTCTCTAACAATTCAATTGCTTTTTCTTTATCTTTTCGGGTATATGGTTTCAGATATCGTTTATGTGTCATCATACCAGACAAAACCACATCCACAACTTTTATTGGAAAGGAATTATCTATTTGATTCACCTGTGGCAAATATCCTATATTATTCAATCTTTGATCTTTCCAATTGAATTTCAGCTCCCCTGAAGCAGGCTTAATCAATCCCATAATGATTCTGAGTAAGGTGGTTTTTCCTCCGCCATTAGGACCTATTATTCCAATGAAATCATTGGGATAAACTTCAAGGTTCACATCCTTTAAAATATTTTTACCGGACTCATAACCAGCATAAACGTTTTGCAATTGTATATAAGGAGAAGTTTCCATTAACTTAATGCTTTAATTAAATGATCAAGAAATTCTTTCATTTCCACTTCCCAATTCTGAGACAAAGGATGTACTTCAACAATGGGAACGCCAATTTCTTTGGCTATAACCTCGGCATTTCGTTTGTCAAACTCTTCCTGAACAAATATGGCTTGAATATTCTGGTTTCGTGCCTCTGATATAATTGTTTGTATCCACTTTGTTCCAGGCTCTTTCCCCTGATACTCAATTGAAATTTGCTTCAGATTATAATCTCTTGCCAGATAGGTATAAGCCGGATGAAAAATCAAAAAATTCTTATTCGATAAGTCGTTTATTTTCTTCGTATACAAAGAATCAAGTTTTGTAACCCTACGAATTAAATCCCGCCCGTTTTTTTCTATTTGTTCTTTTTTTTCAGGAAAATGAGTTAATAAAGCATTTTCAGTATTCTTAATAACAGTAAGCATTGTTTTGGGAGATGTCCATATATGTGGCTCAACACCACCTTTATGAACATGGTCACCATGATGAGAGTCTGCTCCATAAATATAATTAATGCCTGAAGATGAATCTACAATTTTAAGCTGTTGGTTTAAATCAACAAACCTATCTAACCACGCTTGTTCAAAACCAATATATCCTATTTTAATATATATGGATGACCTGCTGATTAATTTAAGCTGCTCCGGTGTCGGAGAATAAGTGGCAGGATTATTCCCATTTGTAACCAACACATTTATAACGGTTGAATCCTGAAGCATTTGTTCAACAATATACTTCTGGGGTAGGATACTAACTGAAATGATGTTTTGTTGTACAGCGTGTTGCCTATTGCAGGCCATCATCACAAAACCAATAATGACTAGCAAACCAACAAACTTAACGCTCACTTTTACTGTATTCATTTATTACTGTTTTACTTTTTCTAATTTATTATCCATTACAATACTTAAAATGCAATAGCTTACTTTCTGTTGTTACAATACTTACAAATACCATCAATTATCAGTTTTTGACTGGTTTGTTCAAAACCCAATGGCAAAGTTAATTTATTGATAGTAACACCTGATAAGCAAAATACTTTATTACACATATCACAGTGAAAATGAGGGTGTTCTTCGTTCTCAATGGACTTTCCGTTTGCTTTCACAATGTTATATGTAGTAATAGAATCATTTACCTCTATTTTATGTATGATATTTTTTTTAGTTAATAATTTTAAATTTCGATATAGAGTTACACGATCGATTGGTTCAAGCATAGCTACTTCAATATCCTTCTGTTGAAGAGGGATCTCAGAGTGAATTAACACCTCCATTAGCGCTACTCTTACTGGAGTTGCTTTAAGTCCTACGCTATTTAAAATTTGTGAAATATCCATACTCTAATGCTTAACCACTCGCAAATATAACTATTATAACAACGTTATTGCAACATTGTTGCATTTAGAGAGGCTAC
The DNA here is from genome assembly GCA_050296935.1 of Marinilabiliaceae bacterium. Taxonomy (GTDB): domain Bacteria; phylum Bacteroidota; class Bacteroidia; order Bacteroidales; family Marinilabiliaceae; genus Saccharicrinis. The sequence continues at coordinate 37,148 of JBNKRV010000186.1, forward strand.
TTAGTAAGTAGGAAAAAATAGGAATTGAGCCTGAACTTTCCACTGAGTAAATGGTTTAACTTTCAATATTAATTGAATCCAAAACTTATTATATCATGAAAGATCTCGTATGTCCGGTATCTTCAGAAAGATTTTCTGATCAGATACCAAGAGTAAATGCATTACTTGTCATAGTCCTACTTGTATTATATGTTATTACGCAAAGCTGGATTATTCCTGCTTTTTTAATTTTTGATTATTATAGTAGAGGATTTTTAAATAGTAAGTTTAGCCTATTGGCAAAACTATCTGTTAAAACGTCAAAATGGCTATCTTTAAAAGGAAATATGATTGATAAAGCCCCTAAAATTTTTGCTGCAAGGTTGGGATTCACATTTACCATTGGCATTCTATTCGCTAACCTTTTGGGATATACTGGTATATCAATAGGTATATCATCTATGTTAATACTTTTTGCTGGTCTTGAATGTGTATTGAATTTTTGCCTTGGATGTTGGGTATATACTTTATTAGTACAACCTTTTTATAGTAAAGGATAATAATTACAATTCTAAATTAAATAATCGGAAACTTTAAAGTTAGCCCATGATTTGCTTTCCGAAAAGCTGAAAAACTTCATTCATATAGGTTTTGGATACAGGAACTTCAATAATAGGATCTGTGTCCATCTCTAAAATATGTCCTCCTCTTTCACGTTTAATCACTTTAATTTTATCAAAATTAACCATATAAGATCGGTGACATCTTATGAGCGGAAAATCAACAAAGCTATTTTCAAGATTTTTAATGGTATTTCTTAACAAGAACTTTGTGACATCATTTTTATTTTTATAAAATATTGTAACATAATTATCAGTACTCTGAATATATAATATATCGGCTAGTTTAATAGAAATGCGCATAGTCCCTTTTTCATCAAAAAAAGGAACCATCGTATTCGAATCTATCTCTATATTCTCCTCACTCTCTATCAGTTGCTTAATTTTGTAATTTTTATCTTGCCAGGAAAAATACAACCATAATACAGCATATGGCAATAGTAATACCAAAGCTGTATTTTGAACTGAAGCTTCAAATACTTCGAGATAAGTCCTGGTATCATTTTTTATAAATACAGATTCATAAATAGTGTAGAACAGGGACATAAAAAAGATTTCAAGTCCAATGATCAGTAAAAATGCCCAAAGTTTTGTATTTATCTGCTTTCGATTATAATAATAAAGGATAACACGTGAAATAACTGCCACTAAAACTCCTGTCAGTATAATTAAGCTGGAATACAAAAACAACTCTTTCGATTTGAGATCAAGCCCAAACCAATTTCTCACATCAAAGGGAGAATATAAGTTTATAAAAAGCAATGCAAAACCTGCTGTAAATAAAATAAGCCTTGCACTATTCTTTTTTGAAACCAGATAGGCGGGTATTTTTTGATTTAAATCCATCAACAACGAATGTAATGATAAATTTGAATCTCTGTATCAGAAAAATCAAAAAAAGAAGGTTGATTTAGCGAAATGTTGATTGAATATTTCATCCCTGATAAGATATTTTTACCCCATTATTGCCATTTTTATACCAATACAATGTGTGTAACACCATTTTTTTGTAAGTTTTCGATCTGTTTTGTTGGTTTGTACAGCGAAACAAAAATGTTCGCAAATTTAATCCGGATTAACTCGATTTTGAAGAGCGGATTAATGAGAATGAATTTAAAAAATAACTACTATTTTTTACCCTTTTCGATTTTGCTATTGCAAAAGAGCTGTTACCAAAACGTTGGAACAGCTTTTTTGATTTTATGCATATTAAGGACAGATTCTATTAAAACAAAGTGAAAGGAAAAACAGGAAGTTCCGCTAGTTCAAAAAATCCATTAAATTAACAGGGTTATACAAATTATTGATGTCACTTATAATGCGAATAAGATTCAATGCGCAAAACTTCCTGAATAATGAATAATGTTCAGATATGACTAACAAATCTATGTTCTGCAGGATTTGTTAGCTAAATTTAAGTTAATAGTTAGCATGATAGGCAATTTTCAATACCGTTGGTTGAACTAATTTTTCAAAGTCAACATACTTCATTTGTATTAATAAACTATGTGAGCCTGCATTAAATGCAATAAACACATCATCCTTTAACGCCTCTGCAACATAAACCGGCATATCATATAAATTACCGAAAGGTGGCATAGCACCAACTTCACAATTTTCAAATAAATCTTTAAATTCCATTTCTGTAGCTAATCGGATATTCTTGGCACCAGTTGCCTCCTTAAGCATCCCTAAATCAATTTGCATATCAGCAGGCAGTACAATCATACACATTTGATTTTCAATCTTAACAATTACAGTCTTGGCAATTTCTTTTCCCGATATATGTGCGTCAGCAGCTGTTCTTTGAGCAGTATACGTTTTATGGTGTACAATTTTGTTGAATGAAACATCATTATTTCTAAGATAGGTTTCCAGTTTTGATAGTGGCATAACAATTCCTCCAATTAATAAATTACACAATGGTAATAAGTTAAGAAATTCCTACATTAAAGTAAAGAGGAGACACTCATTTATATACCAAAAACCGATATTAATTGAGTAGGTAATTATGTTATTTGTATAAAATTTCGACCGACATATATTAACCTCTGGAAATTTGCATTTTTGTATGAACAGAAAGTTATTATAACAAAAAAAGGCTTTCTGCATTATCATGCAAAAAGCCTTAACTATTATTAATACAAGTTTCGAATCAATAATTCGACAATGCACTTCTTAACGTATCAAACCTTGAATCATAATCCAATGCTGACAATTTTATAATATGCTTAGCTTCATCGGATTTATATGTATGGGTAATTTCGCAATCAGCATCAAGCCCCGGCATATCTTTATAGGTTAAAAAGTAGTGCTTTAATCTATTGATCACCAATTCAGGAAGATCATCAATATCTTTGATATCTCCATAAACAACATCCCCTCTTAATACGGCAATAATTTTATCGTCAGCCTGACTACCATCAATCATCCTGAATCCGCCAATAGGAATTGCTTGTGCTATGATATCTCCATGAGGAACTTCTTTTTCTGTTAAAACACAAATATCAAGAGGGTCACCATCTCCCTGAATACCTTCACGGCCGGATTTCTCAGAACAAAACTCTCCGATTTTAGTTCCACAAAATGTTTGTGGAATAAAACCGTATAATGCAGGTACAACATTTGAGTATTTCTGAGGTCGATCTATCTTTAAATATCCGGTTTCCTTATCAATTTCATATTTTATTGTATCAGTAGGAACCACTTCAATAAAGCAGGTAACAATCTCCGGAGCATTCACTCCAATATTAATCCCATGCCAGGGATGAGATTTATAACGTAAACCCATAAGTCTTCCAATAGGGTCCATAAGGCTGTTTGTAGTAAACTCGTCTGCCATATTTCAGTATTTAATTATTTTTTTCACAAAAATAGAGAAGTAATTGGGAATTGCACCTTCAATATACATTATTGATATTTTATCAACTCCTGCATATATCTTTTTTTTGATATTGATACTAAACAAGACTTTTTCAATTTTGTTTACCCAAGCCATCCTGCCTTATCCAGATTTCTATATTGTACAGCTTCTGCCATATGGCTAGCCTCAATTTGCTCTTTATCATCTAAATCAGCAATAGTCCTGGCGACTTTTAAAATCCTGTCATATGCTCTTGCTGATAAATCGAGTTTCTCCATAGCATTTTTCAATATTTTCATGGCACTCTCTTCAGGATGAGCATATTTTCGTTGAAGTTTTGATGTCATTTGTGCATTGCAAAAAATACTTTGATCTTCGGCATATCGTTTTTCCTGAATCTTTCTGGCTTTGATCACACGCTCCCGGATATCATGACTCTTTTCAGATGTTGATGCATTACTAAGTTCCTTAAAAGGCACGGGTACCACTTCTATTTGCAAATCAATTCTATCCAAAAGAGGGCCAGATATTTTGCTCAAGTAACGCTGTACAACTCCCGGACTACATACACATTGCCTTTCGGGGTGATTATAGTAACCACAAGGACAAGGATTCATACTTGATACCAACATGAAACTTGCAGGATAATCTACACTAAACCGGGCTCTTGAAATGCTAATCACTCTATCTTCAAGTGGCTGTCGCATAACTTCAAGCACAGTACGTTTAAACTCCGGCAACTCATCAAGAAATAAAACACCATGGTGTGCCAATGAAATTTCTCCGGGCTGGGGATATGTCCCTCCTCCCACTAAGGCCACATCTGAAATGGTATGGTGAGGGCTTCGAAAAGGACGTTGTGTGATTAATGATGTATTATTCTGAATTTTCCCTGCAACCGAATGAATTTTTGTTGTCTCCAATGCCTCATCCAGAGTGAGTGGTGGAAGTATGGATGGTAACCTCTTTGCAATCATGGATTTACCAGCGCCGGGAGGTCCTATCATAATTAAATTATGTCCTCCGGCCGCTGCAATTTCAAGTGCCCGCTTTACTGTTTCCTGTCCTTTAACATCCACAAAATCCAAATCACCGCACAATAATTGCTCATAAAATTCTTTTTCAGTATCCACGAAAATGGGTTTCAACTCCAAATCACCATTTAAAAATCCGGCAACATCTGAAATATTTTCAACACCATAAACATCAATACCTTGAACCACTGCCGCTTCCCTGGCATTTTGAATTGGCATTATTACCCCTTTAAATCCTTCTTCTTTAGCCCTCACGGCAATTGGAAGGACTCCTTTTACAGGTTGCAGACTGCCATCCAAAGAAAGCTCACCCATCATGATAAAATCATTTAACAATTCATGAGAGATTTGATTGGATGCTGCTAATATTCCTATGGCGAGAGGTAAATCATAAGATGATCCTTCCTTCCTGATATCGGCTGGTGCCATATTGATTACAATCTTTTTTCCGGGCCATTTAAATTTACACACATTTAAAGCAGATTGAATTCTTTGCTGACTTTCTTTAACAGCATTATCGGGTAGTCCAACTAAAAAAAATTTAATTCCCTGGGAGAAATTAACCTCAATGGTTATTGTAACAGCATCAATGCCTGTTACTGCAGCGCCATAAGTTTTTACGAGCATATTTGATCAGGTTAAATGGTTTAGTTTATAAATAATGTTATGCAATAGTTTATATCGTAAAGTTCACGCCCGAAAACTTAATTATGAAATACTATGGTTGATAGTATGAAAAATGATACCAATATCATTGAATGCAATAATTAAGATTTCGAATATTTAAACTTAGTTGGAAGCAAAATTATATAAATTCTTTATTGATCAAAATATTTAATCGATAATTGCATAATAGGTAAAGCAGAACAGTTCGATTATCCAATATAAAAAGTTATTCCGCAATTGGATCATGAAATAATCCATCATCAGATTAATTTAATCAGAACCTCAATAAAAACTTAGAATTTTACCAATATCCCAATGATACAAGCGTTGTCATTTCATTCTGTTAGATTTGTACTGCGTTACAAAATACCGTTGTAACTATAAATATGCCAAAATTTATTTCATGATTATTGCAGCTCAAGTAAGCTTGGCTCTTTTCTCGTTTATAGCAATAATTTAGGTGTTGTGTAAACTTGTACCAATTAAAACAATAAATGCACTGGTATAATGCGGAGCTAATTATTCAGGCTAGAATAGAAGTTGTATTTTGAATTTTATTCGGTATTAATATCTCTAAAATTATTTAATGCCAACCTCATAGTGAAATTGGGAGTGCATAAAAAAAGCAACCGATATTTTCGGTTGCTTTTTTTATGATGATAAGATAAATCACTTAGTAATAGATTCATTTTCACTTAAATGTACATTATCTCGACATAACGAAGCATTGAAGTTTTTAATAACCTCATTGATTTTATCAATGATTTGCCGGTTTGTTTTATTCGGTTGAATTTTATTCATTACGTCGATATAATTGAAAACCAATTCTAAAGAAATACGAATATTTCTGCATGCCGTTTCAGAACTAACATTCTCATTGCCAGTTTCTAATTGTCTTCGTTCCTGAACAGCAAATTCAAAAGCAGCCTGACTCTCCTGCAATTCGGTTATCCATCCTTGCAATTTTAAGGTATTAACAGCAGCAGATAGCTGTTTATCTGTATTTAAGTCATGAAGTAACTTGCGAATTTGAATACTTTCCTTTTCATAGGACTCATTTTCAATATCCCATCCACAATTACGAAGTTCATCTAATATCAAACGAGCTGCATCTTTCCATTTCACATCAATTCTACGTTCACAAGCTTTCAGGTACAATTTAATAGCCATTAATGCATCATCTCTGCTGCCATCTGCTGTGATTACAGACTGTGTATAAGATTGAAGCTCTGATTTCCTGGATAATTGAGCCAGTTCATTATGAGCTTTCTGTGCAATAATAAGAGGCTTAGATAACCCCATCACCTCTGAGTCAACCAATTCAAACACACTAAGTATTTGATTGCTTAATGCAAGATATTCTTCTGTCCGATACAAATAAAATAACGGTGTTTCAATCATAATAAAAAAGGATTTAGCTAGTTAAGTTATCTTTAAATTTACAAAATAAAATCCCCTTTTAAAAGTTTTTTAACATCTACTTTGAAGTATACAACCCCTCTTAAAATCCTCAAATGATAATGATTTAAGCAGTCAATTCGCGAAAAACGTCCTCCATACTTTTATGATCTTGAGATAATGTTAAAATCTTTTGACCATTTAGCACTGCCCAATCAAACAGGTTTTCGCGAATATCATGTTTTGCAGTAATCCTCATGATTTTAGGTGACACAGCAGAAATTTTAATAACACCTTCTATATCGGAAAGCAAATCAGAATTTACTGAATTTAAAAATTCACACGTTATTTCGTGATGACTTTGCCTGGCGATCTTTGTAAGGTCATCTGCCTTTTCATTGGCAACAATCTCACCTGCCTTTATAATGATCACACGTTCACATATAGCCTGTACTTCCTGCATAATATGCGTTGACAGCATAATTGTTTTTTCTTTACCTACGGATTTAATTAAATCCCGGACTTCAATAATTTGATTGGGGTCAAGTCCTGTTGTTGGCTCATCAAGAATAAGAACCTCTGGGTCTGGCAGCAAGGCTTGAGCTATACCAACACGTTGACGATATCCTTTTGATAATGCTGATATTTTCTTTGTTCTTTCAGGTGATAACCCGGTTTGTTCAATTATCTCTGCAACTCTTTTTGAACTGTTTTTACCAAGTTTATAGATGCCGGCAATGTGACTTAAATACTCTTTTACATACATATCCAGATACAAAGGATTATGCTCTGGCAAATAACCAATTTTTCTTCGGTATTCTAAGGAATCATTATCCACATCCATTCCACAAACCATTACCTTACCTTCTGACTGTGGCAAATATCCTGTAATAATTTTCATCATAGTAGATTTACCTGCACCATTGGGACCAAGAAATCCAACGACTTCACCCGCGGCTATTTCAAACGACACTTTATTTAATGCTTTTTGCGAACCAAATGTTCTGGAAACTTGCGAAACAGATATTGACATGATACTAAATTTTAATTGAACTGTAAAGGTAATAAGGATAAACTAATATTAATGACCTGAATCCGACATAAAATTCCGGATTCAGACCGCATATAAATAGTGAGGTTCAACTGACAATATTGAAACGAGCATTTCGCGAGTTCAATGTGGCTTATCATAAAATTTCCACATTAAAGAATAGCGAGCTATTCTGAATAATTATCAGGAAGATGATCGCTGTTTATATGCGGAACTCTCATGCTTTGCATAAGATACTGATCTACTTCGTTAAAGTTTATCAAGCAGCGGGTTGCCTTGTAAAATTGCCCTGTATATCAGCATTTTTTGCCAATCTGAATGCTAAAATTTTAATCGAGCTCAGGTTAATATGGTGTTTACCACAAAAATTTATACTAAAACCGTACATTTGCAGCAATATCATAAAAGTGAAATTGAATGAGCTCAAAGGATTATTGTATTGATATTTTTAAGTACGAACGCTATAAGACCTCTGAAGTAAAAATTGGCTCTTTATACATGGGAAACAATCATCCTGTTGTTGTTCAGTCAATGACTACTACCAACACGAATGATGTATCAGCCAGCATCGGACAAATTAAAAAGATTGCTGATGCAGGAGGACAAATGGCCAGAATGACGACTCAGGGTCAGCGCGAAGCTAATAATCTGGAATACATTAAAAAAGGGTTGATTGACGATGACTATCACATACCTTTAGTTGCGGATATTCATTTTAATCCCAATGCGGCTAATATTGCAGCAAAACATGTTGAGAAGGTAAGAATTAACCCGGGCAATTTTGTTGATGGGGCAAAGAAATTTGAGAATATTGAATATACAAATGAATCCTATCAACAAGAGCTGCTACAAGTAAAGAAGAAACTTATTCCTTTATTAAAAATATGTAAAGCAAATAATACCGCCTTACGTATTGGCACTAATCATGGTTCACTTTCCGATCGTATAATGAGCAGATACGGCGATACACCAGAAGGAATGGTTGAAAGCTGCATGGAGTTTCTTAGGATATGTGAAGAAGTACACTTTCACAATATCGTATTAAGTATTAAAGCCAGCAATGCTCGCATCATGGTACATACAGTAAGGCTTCTTGTTCAGAAAATGAAAGAAGAAGGCATGAGATACCCACTACATCTGGGTGTTACCGAAGCTGGAGAAGGAGAAGATGGAAGAATTCGTTCTGCAGTTGGTATAGGCACGCTATTAGCTGATGGAATGGGGGATACCATACGGGTTTCTCTTACTGAAGATCCTGAGAAAGAAATTCCGGTTGCCAACCAAATAATTTCACATACACAAAAAAACAATAACCATCCGGGAATAAAACGGGTAGACACTTCCAGGTATTACCCTTTCAAATATATAAAAAGAAAGACTGCACCAATTGGACTTATTGGAGGAGATCAAATGCCGATTGTAGTAGGGAATAAAAACAGTGGAGATGAAAATCCGGATATCTATACAGGAGATTATTCTTCCTCTGGATCTCCGGGAATTGTGTCATTTGAAAACTGGAAATCACTAGATAAAACAGACCACATATATCCCTTAATGAGCTATAGTGATTTTATGAATCACTCACAGGTTAACACAAAAATGTGTTTTGTAAGTGTACTTTATTCACAAATGACCCCTGAATTCGCAGGAAAATTAAATCAATCAGGTAATGTGATATTAGTACTGGGATCAGAAAACAATTATAAAGTAGCTGAGCAAAGAGCCGCTTTTTTATGGCTATCGAACTATGAATTAACAACGCCTGTAGTTCTCTATCACAAATATCAGGAACCTTTTAATACGGAAACCCAGATTAAGGCCGCATGCGATTCCGGACCTTTATTCATGGATGGTTTTGGTGATGGCATTTGGATTGACACTTTAGATAATGAAAGGATAGCACCAGTAAATTCGACTATGTATTCAATACTCCAGGCGGCACGTGTGCGATTCTCAAAACCAGATTATATCTCATGCCCTGGATGTGGCAGAACATTATTTGGTTTACAGGAGACAACAGCTAAGGTTAAAGAAAAAACAAGTCACCTAAAAGGATTAAAAATTGCGGTTATGGGATGCATTGTAAATGGTCCGGGAGAAATGGCCGATGCAGATTATGGTTACGTTGGATCTGGCCCCGGAAAAATTACATTGTATCACAAACGAGAAGTGGTCAAAAAAAACGTAAATGAATCCGACGCCGTTGCAGAATTAATTCAATTAATTCGCGAAAATGGAGATTGGATCGAACCCTGAATAATTTTTAGTCATAAAAAACTAGGCTAATATCACATAACATATCAATTTTGTATAAAAAGTGACTCTTTTATTAACAGATTAAAAGAATTAATGTATTTTTAAAATCTGTTGTGTTAACCTTTTGTTGCATTGATGCTTATGTTTTTTTAAATTGCATCAACTTAAGTAAACTCTATTGATATCGATGAAACGACATTTATTCGCCTTTTTACTAATAGCTTTAATTAGCTTACCTACTCTTTCACAGGAGATTGTTCTGGATGGTACATTTCAGGGAGAGAACCTTTTTGTCAAGAATCCATTTTCCCCAAGTGGAGTAGGTTTTTGCGTATATGAAGTTAACGTAAACGGATTAACCACTACTGATGAAATTAATTCCAGTGCATTTGAAATTGATTTAAATGTATTCGGATTTCAGGTAGGAGAAGAAATTACAGTTTCTGTAAAATATAAAGAAAACTGTTTACCTGTCATTTTAAATCCTGAGGTGCTAAACGCTCGTTCTACATTTGAAATTAAAAAATTAGAAATTAAAGATGGCAAAGTGATATGGTCTACTGTTAAAGAGGCAGGAAGTATCCCTTTTGTTGTAGAGCAATTTAGATGGAATAAATGGATTGAAGTGGGCAGAGTAGCAGGAAAAGGGGATGCTATGGAAACCAATTATTCTACCCCGGTTCGTTTACATTCTGGCGAAAACAGATTTAGAATTAAACAAACTGACTATCGTGGTAAAGCCAGATATTCAGATGAGATCACAACGGTATCCTCCAGGTCTGAGGTAACTTTTGAACCAAACAGAGTGGATGATATGATAACATTTTCAGCACCTACCATGTATGAAATTTATGATGAATATGGAGGTATCATCTTTAAAGGATTTGGTGAAAGCATAAAAGTTAGTGGTTTACAAAAAGGAAAGTATTATTTGAATTTAGATAATAGATTGGCTGAATTTACAAAGAAATAAAAGCTAAAAGCGTTTCAATATATATAGAGAGCCGAATGATTTACATTCGGCTTTTTTTTTGAAGAAAAGTGAAAGTTTGACAGATACATATCCCCAAAATAGATATCTCAAACGGTAATATTTAAAAATATTAGGTTTTACCCTAAAATTATTAATTGCAACCGCTAATCATTATCAAACAATTGCTTAATTTTACGCCTTCAAAAAAAGTAAAATCAAATGGAACAATTACGAAGAACGAAAGTAGCTGCAATTATTAAAAATGCAGAATACGGCAAAGAAGTAAATGTAAAAGGATGGGTTAGAACCCGCAGAGGAAATAAGTTTGTTAATTTTATTGCTCTTAATGATGGTTCATCTATTCACAACTTGCAAATTGTTGCTGATGTTCCCAAATTTGATGAAGAACTAATAAAAAGAATTACTACCGGTGCAGCTATTTCTGTTACAGGTACTGTGATGGAATCAACAGGTAGTGGACAAAAAGTAGAAATTCAAGCGAATACTATTGAGATAATTGGTGATTGTAATGCAGATGAATATCCTTTGCAACCTAAAAAACATTCATTAGAATTTCTGAGAGAAATAGCACACCTCCGGTTTAGAACCAACACTTTTGGAGCAATCACAAGAATTCGACACTCAATGATTTTTGCGGTTCATAAATTCTTTTCTGAAAAAGGATTTTATAATATTCATACCCCTATTATTACTGCATCAGATGCAGAGGGTGCCGGAGAAATGTTTAGAGTAACTACTTTAGATGTTAATAACATTCCTAAGACAGAGGACGGAGCAGTAGATTTTAACAAAGATTTCTTTGGTAAGTCAACTAACCTGACAGTATCAGGGCAGTTGGAAGGGGAATTGGCAGCTTTGGCTATGTCGGAGATCTATACTTTTGGTCCAACATTTAGAGCCGAAAACTCAAACACAGCACGTCACTTAGCTGAGTTCTGGATGATTGAACCTGAAATGGCATTTTACGATCTGAATGACAACATGGATCTGGCTGAAGAATTCACCAAATACCTTTTAAATTATGCACTTGAAAACTGCATGGAAGATCTTGAATTCCTTAGCAATCGCCAACAGGAAGAAGAGAAAAACAAAAAGGCTGAAGAGCGTTCAATGGAGTTAATTGAGAAGCTAAAGTTTGTTGTTGACAACGATTACGTACGTTTAACATATACTGAGGCGATTGATATTTTAATGAACTCAAAGCCTCATAAAAAAGGTAAATTTCAATATCCATTAAATGGATTCGGAAGTGACCTGCAAGCCGAACATGAACGTTTTCTGGTAGAGAAACACTTTAAGAAACCTGTAATTTTAACCGATTATCCAATGTCGATAAAAGCTTTTTATATGAAGCAGAGTGATGATGAGAAAACGGTTAGAGCGATGGATGTGCTTTTCCCACAAATTGGCGAAATTATTGGTGGATCACAGCGTGAAGAAAGCTATGATAAATTAGTGGAACGTATGAGAGCTCTTGATTTGCCGGAAAAAGAAATGTACTGGTATCTGGATACCCGTAGATTTGGATCTGTTCCTCATAGTGGTTTTGGACTAGGCTTTGAAAGATTAATGTTATTTGTGACTGGAATGGGTAATATCAGAGACGTGATTCCATTTCCAAGAACACCTAAAAATGCAGAATTTTAATAGGAACATCTGCTTCCGATAATTACATCATAAAAAAGGCCGGAATTGATTTTCGGCCTTTTATTTTTCTCAACATCTTAATTCAATACAAAAAAGTTTGAATAACCAATTAGAGTATCATATCTACCCAATGAGAATGCAACGGGAACACCATCTATAAAAGCTTTAAACTGAAATACCCCAGATAATATTACACCCTTATCATCCTCATCAACACGAAGCTTTCTGGCTTTAATAATTTCAAATTCACCGGAAATAATTTCTACATCCACACTTGAATTGTTATCATCTATCTCAATTTCAATATTGTTGGAATCTAAATTAAAAGTCGTTTGATCCAGATTCAATAATTCTTCAAGGCTGGATGGCAGGTAATTACTGATCTTAAATATTAACCTAAAATTATTTGACCAACCACGCTCACCATTAAAAATAAATGACGTAGCATTATTCTCTACTACAATTTTTAATGGGTACATTGAGTTACTCTGTGTAATTAAGTCCCTATCATACCGAACTCCAAAAGTGTTGTATCCCATTTCTGAATATATTGGAAGGCCTGGTATTTCAGGATCTGGAATAAAAACTGATTCTTCAATATATAAATCTTCAATAGAACAACTTGCTAAAACAATTAAAAATATTGCTAAAACTGATATTTTTTTATACATGATAGTATTATTAAAAAGGTAAATAGAAACAGGTTTGAAAAACAAAACCAACAGTGGCTTTTGTAATGCTGCTCATCTTATTTGTCAGCAGAATACTCGGGCCCGTTTCTATTGCTAAATTAACACCAGATATCTCTCCAAACTTAAGTCCTCCAGTTAAATTAACAGCACTATATATTTTTGAAGGAGAATTGAACAATGACTTTATTTCATTGGAATAAGTGGCCATTGAAGGATTATAGAAATCAATATCCATATGATGATTGAGCAAAAAATTACAATCTACATTTGCATTAACATACAATTGAGTAACTGTTCCTGAATACAAATTTCCTTTAACACCAAACTGTACCCCGACATAATGGCATTTCTGATTGAATGAGGTTGTTCTTATAAAATGAATATCCTGATTATCTGGACTAACATTTACTAGCATAAATTCAGAAGATCCATAGTCATCATACTCCATTCCACTATTTAAATTTGAATAATGTAATCCGGAATAAAACGCTAATTTATCATGCATCATTGGATGCTCTATTCTAAACCCTACTTTCCAGGAATAAAAAGATCCATTTATATAATTGTTAAAATCGTTGTACTTCTCAACACTCTTTCTAATAAATGGAAATTGGTTTAAATCAGTATCGAGATATGGGGTAATATCTGAATATACCCCCCAGTGCCATTGGGATTGTTTCTCATTTTCCTGAGAATAAGCATTTATGCCAAAAAGAAACATGAAGGCAAGATAACATACCCAAAAATAATTTGTATGCATAATTTAGTTTAGTATAAAATTTAACATTCGAAAGATATTCTTTTTTTTATAAAATGACTTTAGAATATTTAAATGGTTGCGCATAATTATGAAATAATACCAATTTCACTTTGAGGTTGGGGGTGAAAAATTTTAGAGATATTAATTATAGCGCTAATATTATTGGTATAAACCTGAGTTCGATTAAAATTTTAGAATTCAGATTGACATAAAAGGCTGATATACAAGGCAAATTTTGCAGGGCTAGCTCGCTAGTGTAAAGATTGCTAAATCCCCGAACTATTATTTCACCCTATTTTCCTTTATGCTTCGTTAAGTATTTTCACCGTAGCTACGGCTATGCCTGTAACACTTGCCTTGAATAAAGAAAAATATAATCAAAATCTTTAATTCGCTAAATTAACACTCTTCACACTAGCTCAATAAATTTAACGAAGTAGATCAGTTTTTATGCAAAGCATGAGAGTTTCCGCTTATAATTATTGCGATAAGTGAATGTAGAAGCAAAGTTTACTTTGATTATGCTGAACGCAGCAATAATCAAGAACTAAACAGCGATCTTCTTCCTGAAAATTATTCAAAATAGCCCGCTATTCTTTAATGTGGAAACTTTATGATAGGACACATTGAACTCGCAAAATGCTCGTTTCATAATTTTCAGTTGAATCTCACTATTTATAGGCGGTCTGAAACA
>JBNKRV010000187.1:0-23697 GCA_050296935.1 Marinilabiliaceae bacterium
TGAACAGGCATCCACAGGAATCACAATTAGTCCGCTTGATTTGATTATCCAAAAGATAAAAGAAGCCGGCTATACGGTTGGTGAAGTTACAGGGCGAAAGCTTTGCGTTCAGTACAAGAACCTGAACAAGAAAAACACCACCGCTCTGGTGATGAGCCGAAAAAAAGAAAACACAGCCGATTTATTTCGTCAGTTCAACGACAATGAAATTGATTGTTTGCTGATTAACCAAAGTGGTTCAACAGGAGCTTCGGCGCATGCCATCGTCACCGATAAGGTGCCAGCAGAAAAAGTGAAGCAGCGTGTGATGGTGATACTCCAACCTGAACTGAATATCAATACCGAGATTCAAAAGCGTGGACGTATCAACCGCACAGGGCAGATAATGAAACCGATTTACGATTACATTATCTCATCCATCCCTGCGCAAAAGCGGTTTATGATGATGCTCAAAAAGAAGCTGAAATCATTGGATGCCAATACCACCTCTAACCAAAAAAGCAGCAAATCACAATTAGAATCCGATGACTTTCTGAATAAGTACGGTGACAAAGTGGTTCGCCAATACATGTTGGAAAATGAAGAGCTAAACAAAGCCCTGGATAATCCACTCAAATTTGAGGGCAAAGACAGCGATGAAACACCATCCGAAGGCGATGCTTCAAAAGTTACAGGACGTGTGGCTGTTTTATCGGTTAAGGAACAAGAAAAATTCTATCAGGAAGTCATTGAGCGATATAATGATTACATCGAATACCTAAAGCAAGCTGATGAGTACGACCTTGAAGTGGAAGTCCTGAACCTTAAAGCGGAATCCCTTGAAAAAAGAGTTGTGATTGCCGGGAAAGGTGGACGTTCTGTTTTTGGTAACGATACTTTTTTGGAAAAATGCGAATGTAACGTACTTAAAAAGCCGTATGGTAAAGCAGAACTTGAAAAGCTGATTCAAAAACAACTAAGCAGTAAACACCCCGATAGTATTTCTGAAGAAATAGTTTCAGCTCACGAGAATTTTGTCCAAAACAAGTTATCTGACGATTTAAAGGCGTTGGAAGAAAAATATAAAGAGCTTTTTAATGGTATTCCCGATGAGAAAAGCTATCAGAAAATTCCGGTATATGACAAAGCAGCCCAAAGAGATTATATCGCTGAACGAACCGAAGAAATTGAAGAAGGAAAACAAGTCGAAATTACCAAGACCAAAACACAAAGCGAGAACCGTAAACGCTACTTGAACAACTTTTTCAAGTTCTTCAAAGTCGGTCATGGCTATTTCTATCCGGCAGTCAGTTTTGAAACCGATAGCAGTTCCAACTCTTATTGCGTGTTTCTTGGTTTCGACATTAACCCAAAGCGCAAGAATCCTTATGCTCCGTCATCGGTAAAACTTCGCTTTGCCATATCGGACAGCCGTAAATACATCGTTCTTCCTGCATCGGGCGATACCGCCAAAGAAATTGAACGTGTAATGAGCCGAAGTATGCAGCTCACCACAGGTCAAAAGGAAAGCTTGATTGAGCGTTGGGATGAAGCCATTAAAGACTTCACAGCAGACCGACAAATCCGATACATCGTTACAGGGAATATCCTACAAGGCTCTGCGGACTTTTCAGGTAAGTTGGTAAGTTTTACTACTAATGGTCGTGGTGTCCAGAAAGGTATTTTAATGAGTGAAGCATGGTCGCCCGACAACAACGATAATAAGGCGAATAACTATGTAGTAGCTCCAATCGCCAAACTGCAAAAGCACATTATGAGCCTGCGCAATGGTGCTACCATCGCAACCGAAAACAAGATTACAATAGCCAGGCATTATGATGACACTTTTAAAATCATTATGCCTAAAACGAAAACTCACATACCTATTTACACAGATAAAGAGGTAGTGAAGCTCCTGGTCAATAATCGGGATGGTTTTGAAATGGTGTCAGGCAATATGAAAGCTTCTGTTGAAGAAAGCAAAATGCCCAAACTGCTTAATCTTCTTGGAGAGAGGTTCAGTCTTTCAGTTAAAATCCCACGCCATTATTACGATGAGTTTTTGGATAGTGGAACAAAACGCAGCAACTCTACCGACAGCCTTACCTATGAAGCTATGAAGATGTTTGAACAGGACAAAAAGGAGTTTCCGAAACGTCTGGCAAAACAAATGCAGTCTGCGCCCAAAGGTAAGACCATAAACATCGACCAAGGCAAGCAACTGAAACTTGTAAAGCTCCGTGCAAAGGCAATCCTGATTAAGCAGAAACAGCTTCGGGCTGTTGCCGGGCTTGGAACTCATCCTAAAATCAAGACCGTACTATGACCACGAAAGCGATTAAAATAAGAAAAGAACGCTTTCCTGAGCTTGGTGGAATTGATGTTGAAGTTGAAAAAGCTTTACAGGAAAAGCAGAAGAACCGGGAGTTTAAAGATGCCGGGAAACGTGTTCATGGTTCCAGAAAAGAACAAGCCATGTACAACAAGCTTATTAGCAGTAGTGATTTAAACAGTATCGAACAGGACGAAGCGACAGCCATCGAGCTGGTTAAAAAGGATAAGGTTTTCCCAAAAGTTGACCCACAGGTAGAAAAAGAAAACGGTACGGATTCAGGTTGTGCATTTTTGAAAGTAAAGGTTCGTCAGGCTTTCCCGGCAAAGCCACATGCAAACACCAAAGAAGCCAGAGAGCAATATGTGAAAATGGCGGAGGCTTTTACAAAAGTTCTTACTGAAGCGATTTCAATTACGGATTTACAACAACTCGATACCATTGCCAATAATGGTGAGATTGTGGGTAAGCATGATTTTGGAATGATATTCGGCAAAGCTCTTCGTAATATTGTCTTTACCATTAAGGGCTATCGCACTACATCTGCGGTTAAGGAAACCTACATGAAAGCCCATCAATATTCAGGTATCACCAAAGAACAGGCAGCTCCACATGCTAAGAGGTTGAAAGAGTACACCGATAAGCGGATAAAACGCCAACAGAATTGTATTGATTCAGCAAAGCAAATTCTTTCTCCTGCCGATATGAAACGCCACAGGCAAAACGACCTGACTTTTCAAGGTGGTATGTTGAGTAGCGTTCGGACTGTGGATGACTATGTAAGGTATGTTACTCAGGTTTGCACACGCTTTATCAATGATGCAAAAAGAGAATACGATGAGCAAAAAGAACGATTCCCATACAAGGAATTTAAACCGGATTGGAGCTGGGCAGAAACAAAGAAAACAAGCAAATCAAAAAGCAGCAACAAGCCTAAAATAGAAGCTGTACCGCTATCATATATCAAACGCACAGGCGGTTTATTAATTGAAGAAGCGGATGAAAATACGGTTATCAAAAAGCTTCATTTTAAATCGCTCACATTAGGAAACTATGTAAAGGATGATGAAGCCAGGGAACACATTCGCCACTTTGTTGCAGCCATCGTTGATTTATGTGAGGTGCTTGACATCAACCTATCCATAAACGAAGCCCTGGCTATTGCATTTGGGGCTTTTGGTCGTGGTGGTAAGGCAATGGCTACCTATTACCCAACACGCCAGCTCATCAATCTGACCAAACGAAACGGTGACGGTTCAGTAGCCCATGAGTGGGGACATTTCTTTGACCATTACTTGAATGGCTTGGAATTATCAACCAAACCGCTTCGTTCAGAAAGCTACCTGAACACCATCATTGAAAGTTTAGGCTACCGAAAGAAGTATTTCATTGGTGGAAATTCATCACCAACAAAAGATTGGTTCAAAGATATTTTAAAGACCTCCTTAAAGAAGGTTGTACCGACATTTCAGGAGAGGCAATCGGTAGTTCATACAAGTATCGTTTCGCTTATTCTAATGCTTCGCTTTGGGTATTATGCTTTAGACGATAAAGCGGTTAGCTACAATGATTTTGACGAGACTAAGAAGCGTAGAACCGACAGCTACCTGTATCACCACTCAAAACTTCAAGGTGCTTATTGGAAAGATATTGCAGAGATGTTTGCACGAAGCTTCGAGTGCTATGTGTACGACAAGCTAAAGGAAAAGGACCGGGTAAATAACTATCTGGTATCAGGTGGTATGTTCTCTCATCCTGTTTATCCGCAAGGTCAGGAACGCATTTACATCAACAAGTGCTTTGATAACCTGATATATGCAATCAAGGAACATTTATCCATTAAATCATTTGAGCCATTTACCGATAAACGAGCCGATGAATACATCGACCTGACTGATAAAGGCAGCGTGAATAAAGGTGTAATAGTGGGCAAAGAGCGCAAACTGAAACTTGCCAAAATCAGAGCAAAAGCAATTCGCATTAAACAGAAACAAGCCCTTGCGAAGGGCAGCGAATAATACATAGTGTACTAAAACTTAATATCAGATAGTATGAAATTAACAATCAAAAATTACAAGGAAGCCACTAAAAATATTGACTTCAAAAAGTTGCCGGAAGCAGCACAGGAAGCACATAAAGAGTTTGATTCATTTGCCGATTTCTACAATGAGGATAAGGACATAAAAGAGATGCTTGATAATCATTTCAAAATCGTTGAACCTTACCTAAAAGATTCGGGAAAGAAAAGCCCTGCACCTAAGAAAGCACCAGCGAAGAAGAAGACTACTTCGTCACAAAAATCGACAAAAAATGTGACCAAGAAAGCTGCACCCAAAAGAACTGCTACAAAGAAAACGGTAGCACCCAAAAAAGCACAACGAAAACCCATCGAGGTTGATTTGATGCCGTTGGAGATTAAGGTAATCAGGCGTTATCTGAACTTCCACAATAAGAAAGTAACAGAACGTCAGGTATCGCTTTTATACAAGGTGATTCAAAAGGCAGCTACAGAAAAGACCATCCGCAAAACAAGCAAGTACGCCTCTGAAATAAAAAGTATTAGCAATGACCTAATCAAGACTTACAAGGATATGAATGGTACTTGCAAGTTTGAAGTTCCGGATTCATTGTACACGAAGCTGAAAAAGATTGTGGATGACTACGGTGTTACTCCGGCAGTTGCATTGATTAAAAGGTTTATCAATCTGTATGGCAACATCACAAAGGCAAAAGCCCAACGCTTGCTAACCACAGTTACCAACTCATTAAAAAACGGTAAGGTTGACAAATCCGACAAGGAGTTTGAACAGGTGAAAAACGTTCAAAAGCATTTGCATGATTATCTGGAGAGCGACAAACTACTTGTTACCAATATTCAGCTTAATGGATTAAAAGGTATTGCAAATTCGGGAAAGTAAAAGCCACTACTACAAAGCCCAAAAGTAGTGGCACTAAACCAAGGGCAAATTTACAAGGGATAACCGTCCCAACAATTAACACCAACCAGGTTGTATCGGCTGATCAATTGGCTAAAATGAAATTCTCCACTCTTTCTATTGGTGGAAAGTTTGGTAAGCTTTTAGGTAAACCATACAAGCCGTTCTACTTAATGATTTACGGTAGTCGTTTCAATGGGAAAAGCTCCGTTGCTATGCTATTAGCTGATGAGTTAGCAAGAAATAAAATGAAGTGTTTGTATGTGTCCAATGAGGAAGGTGTGAAAGGTTCTCTTCAGGAAAAGCTTCTCCGATTAAAGATTAGCAGTCCGATTCATTTTGTAGAGGATTATGAACCTAAACAATTTCGGGGTTATGATGCCATTTTCCTGGATAGTACCCAAACCATCGGATTGAAACCGGAAGAATTTAAAGTCTTAAAAAGACAATTCCCGGAAACAGCATTTGTACTGGTTTTTAAAGCTAATCGTGATGGCAGCTCTAAAGGTGGAACCGATTGGGAACATGATGTAGATGCAATCATGCACATCGAAAACCAAAGTGCCACAATGGAAAAGAACCGTTTTTCTGGTGGCAGTTCTGAAACCATTAAAATATTCTAAGTATGGAAGAAATGACAATAAAATTCTATTGGCTTGTTATTGGGGCTTTTAGTTCGCTTAGCGTTGGTGTGGTTTCCTTCATCATCCGAAATGCCATTTCAAAGAATGCCACAAAAGAAACGGTGGATGCCAAAACCGATTTATTGGAAAAGGATATTCAGCACTTGACAAAGGAGCTTGCTTCGAGCGAAAACAAGTTTACGGTGCTGCATAAAAGAATATCAGATTTAAGGGACAGCTCCAAGGAAATATATGTGAGTAAAGAATTATTCCACCAAACCATAAAACAGCTCAATGAGAAGCTGGATACCATTTTAAAATTTGTAGAACGATGACAGGCAATGCCTGAGATAATTATTAAACGGATGAAGCTATTTAAAAGATTAGCAGGAAATGCAACGGTAGAAACCTTAAAAGAGGGGACTAAGCTGATTGATGAAATATTCACCACACAAGAAGAAAAGCTCCAGGGGAAAATGGAACTTTTTAAGATGGCAGTTGCCGACCGGGATTCAGCAAGAACAATGTATGCTCAGGATAGTTGGTTACAAAAGTCATTCGCCATTTTCTTTCTGATGGCATGGTGTGCTTTAACAGTAATCATGCTCAACAATTTTGTGTTTAAAACCATCCAATTACAAGATTGGCAAATTGCATTTGTAAGCAGTATTAACGGCGGAATCTCAACCAAACTAAGTACAATTATCGACTTCCTTTTTGGAGGTGCTATTTCAAGTGTAAACCAAGTTAACCTTAAACCGAAACGAAAAGATGCAAAAGACATTTGATGAATTATTTGATGGTGTAATAAAGTATGAAGGGTATTATGCCAATGTTGTTGGAGATAAAGGTGGTGAAACCTATATGGGCATAGCCAGAAATTTACATCCTGATTGGGAAGGATGGAAAATTATTGATTCATATAAAGAAGCGTTTGGGAGTATAAAACGTAATACCAAAATTGAAAACACCGAACTTACTTTTGGGGTGAAAGAATATTATAAGCATACTTTCTATGAAAAGTACCATATTGGCAATATTAACAATGGTTCATTACAGGAAATTATATTTGATTGGTGTGTAAATAGTGGCTATTGGGGAAGTTGTGGCATTCAAAAGGTATTAAACCGATTCTTTGACTTTGAGTTAAAGCTTGATGGGATTATAGGTAAACAAACCATTAGTGCTATTAATTCTTGCATACCGGAAATGTTGTTTAATGCTATTAAATCAGCACGGATTCATTATTACCATATCATTGCACAGAAAGGTCAGAATCAGAAATTTTTAAAGGGTTGGTTGAAGAGAATTGATCAAATCAAATTTAATGTATGATTTCATAAGATTATTTTAAAGCATCACTAAAAAACTTTTGCAAGTCTCTGTCATTTTCCAGATTTAATATACGCCTTATTCTTAAGCGAGCCATTCTTATTGAAGAAGATTGTACATTTTGTAGTTCACATATCATGTCGTTAGACATATTTTGTGCAAACATTAGAGCATACATTAATTGAGAGTTGTTTAGGTCTGGAAATTTATTTCTAAGCTTTTTTAATGTTTCATTGTATACGAAAGCGTAGTTCGTAGCAGGACTATCGCTTTTTACAAAAGCAAAAGAAGAATTTTTCTGTTCTTGTAAGACTAACAGTTTTTCTTCCATGTTATTATTAATATTTTGTAACTCTCTGTTTTTAATTATTACTTTTCGTTGTTTTTTAAAAAGAAATAAACTAAAAGCAAGAGAGAAGATAATAATCAGAGAAATAGAACTTATCCAATATAAAAGATAACGTTGATTTTTAGCTTTATTTTCTAATAGATTAAACTTTAAGTCGGCAATTACTGATGATATTTCTGAGAGTTTAGCCTCTCTTCTGTCTTTATCATTATTCAATTTGTTTTTATAATATATTGCCGAATTGTAATCTTTAAAAGCCTTTTCAAAATTACCTTGAATTGTATCAATTCTTGAGATATACCAATAGGGATAATATTGCATATTGGGTGCATTATTTACCACGTAGAAATCCTTTACTTTATTGAAATATGTTAATGCACTATCCAAAAGGTTCTGCTCATAAAATATTTTTGCTTTTAATTGAATAGTACGTGAAAGAATCGACTTCCCAAAATTATCAGGTCTATATGCTTTAATTGCTAAATTGGAATAAAATAATGCAGAATCAAACTTATTTTCATTATAATATTTATTAGCAATTGACCTTAGCATATTAGCTGATTTGTTTTTAAAGCCTTTTTTTTCGTACTCTTTAGCCAAATAATTTAGTTCTGAATAAATATTAGGAGAGTTATTTATGAGACAACTTATATATTGTGCAAATAGTTTATGAGGAACATCTCCATAATTGTCAGAAATAGAAAAACCTTTACTTAAAAAGTCCTTATAAGGCTTCTCTCTATCATAATAATGTAGTGCAATATTTAGATATGCATTTCCTAGATCTAAATTTGATGAATCTTTTATTATCTCTGTAACCTTTAAATAATTGCTAAGTGCTAAATTACTATATCCTGTTGCATTGGCTATCCAAGCCAAACCTAGAAGACATTTAGCGTGCATGACATTATTCCCTTTTTGAGAATAATAATGTGTAGCTGGTTCTAGATACAATAACGCAGAATCCTGTAGTTCTTTGTAATAATTTAATATGCCTTTATAGTATAGAGTTCTATTTATTTCTTCCTCGGTGAGTTTATGATTGCAAATGAGTTCATCGAGTTTGTTTGCTGAAATTTGTTGATAATAGTATATGTTGGCGTTAATTTCTTTTAATAATTGTTGTTTGTTATTTTTTCCATATATAATCTGAAATATTAATATATAAAAGATTGTAGCAAAAATTTTTTTATTGGTAATACTCATTATAAATATCCTTTTGTCCATCAAACCTATACTTAATGTAAATAATTGAATATTAGTAATGTATAGTCATTGACGCTTTTGTGACATTATTAGTAACGTATTGTTGACGCACAAATATAGCCTATTTCAAACAGATTTTATTTTGTTCGTTATCGAAAAAACAAAAATTATTAACAATGAAAAATGTTCTTAAGTCAATCGTAATTTCCTGCATTACATTAGTATTATTTATTAATATAATTAATTCTGAGCTCTTAATTTCTTCTAAGAAGTTAGCTGATACGCAACCTAAAGTAGAAAAACCTGATGAAGGTAATACAGGCCCACAAACTCAAAGTGTGATAATTGTAATAAAGTATGCATAAATGATGCATAAGAAAAGGCCTTATAAACAAAGAAAATCATAACAATTTTAATTAGTATTTGAAGTATAATTATTTAAATCAATATGGTAAGATATATATTATTTTTTTGTCTTTTAATTAGTTCAATATCCGAATTACTATCAGAAAATATAAACATAAAAGGGAAAATAAAAACTAAAGATGGGGGGGGGATTAGCTTTGCAACTATCAGTATTTTCCAGTCTGACAGTCTAGTTGGTGGGTGTATTTCAAATGAGGAAGGAATATTCGATTATAATATTCCTCAAGGTAAGTACAAAATAGAGTTTAATCACTTGGCATATCATAAATTAGTAATTCCAGAGAAATTATATAATGATAGTGTCGAATTATATAATATTATACTTGAATCAGATGATAGGATTTTAGAAGAAATTAATGTAATATCAAGTAACGTTATATACAAAGCAGATAGAGAAATTTATTTATTGAATGAATCATATACTAGCCAAGCTATAAATTCAGAAGATATTATTGGAAAACTACCTTCAGTAAGTATAAATCCGGTAAATCGTGTAATTAAGGTTAATGGAAATTCCGATGTTCTTTTAACGCTTGATGGTATTCCTAAAAGAGAATCTTATATCAGATCATTGAGTCCTGAAAAAATTAAGAAAATTGAAGTAATTAGATCTGTAGGAGGTAGATATGCTAATGATTACAGTGCTGTCATTAATTTTATTACTAACAAGGAATATGTAGGTGTCGATATTCTTGCAGATGAACAAGCTACAATTTCCGCAGGAGATTCTAATAATGGTTTATTTAATAATTTTAATAATGTAAATATTTCATATTTTACAGCTAATTATAATTTATACTGTAATTACAATTCTGATTACCAGAATTATAGCCTTGAAAAAATATTAAATACAAATATTGGAACAAGTATCCAGGCGGAAATGTCTAGTTTGCCAGAAGATAATTCAAAAAAATCGTTACAACACACTTACTCTTTAGGAAGTGATCTTTATTTAAATAAAGATCATACTTTAAGTATTGAATTTGGTGGTGACTTTAAACCTGAGAATAGTAATGAAGCCTTTACTAGAAGTTTAACAATAGTAAATGGACTAAATAGTTATGAGATGAATGAAAATGTAGATACAAAATTAAATAATAATTATGTATCTGCTTTTTATCGAGGACAACTAACATCAAAAATTAGTGTAGAAAGTGATATAACCTACAGAAAAAGTAAAGAAAATTTAGTTCATAATTTATTAACTGGAACTTCGACACGGGATGAGCTGAGTGACAATGAAGGTCAATATGTTAATTTTTTTATTTCAGGTAGGTATAAAGTTAGTAATAACACTTTTATTGATTTGGACTATAATAAAATTTATAGGAAAGATGAAAGTATATACACAATTGATCATCAATCATCAAATGCGTATCATCTTTATAACAATAGTAATAGATTTGGTATTCAGATGACAAGCAAATTGTCTACAAAGACATCTCTAATGCTTGGATTAAGATTTCATCAGCAAATAATAGATGATAACAATTCATATGATGAAATGAGTCAGGATAATTACTTACCTTTTGTTGCACTTAATTGGAATGTGAGCGAGAAAGTAAATGCTCGATTCCTTTATAAGGTAAATGTTGATAATCCGAATTCAAGTATGATGCTTCCGAATACAACATTTATAGATTCATTTGCTGTAGAAACAGGAAATCCATATATAAAGCCGTCATATTATCATAAATTACAAACTACGATTGATTTGGGAGGTGGGGTATTATCCATTCAGCCTTATTATGAATTAGGGAATGATATTATTAGTAGGGTAGGTGCCTTCAATGGGGATATAATAGAATATACTTATCTCAACCAAATGGAATATAGGAAGAAAGGCATTAATCTTACTTCTAAAATTGTTTTACCGATTTCAGAAGGAAAATACTTAATGCTAAATAATGACTATGAAAACTACTCTGGATATTCTAAAGTAAATGGCTTAAAATATAAGACCTCAGATTGGTTGTTAAGATCTCAACTTATATTTTACAATTATAAGAGAAAGTTTTTAGCAGGTTTAGTATTACAGAAAAATAATGGGCGGGTTATACAATCACAAGGTTATGAATATAATTCAAATGACTTGTTAGGTTTTCTAATACGAAAAACATTTTTCAGTGATAAGTTAGAAGCACAAGCAATATACATCACTCCTTTTGATTCATTTTTTAATACTCATATAGGAAGCTATTCTGCAAATAAAGAATTTGTAAGGGATTATCAGATTAATATTGGATTGATACAAAATTCGTTTCAGTTTAGGCTTGCCTATACTTTTAATAAAAATTCAGATAAAAAAAGGAATACTACTAAGAGAGAACCTGAACACGAAATTAAAAAGTCAGAAAACTTAATCAATTAAAGAAGTTTTATCATGATAAACATATTTTCTAACAATTAAATTAATTAAAAATGAAAAGAAAACAGAATTTTCCAGAGGTGAAAGTAAGTAAACAATTTGAACTTAGCAAAGATTTAATAGAAACTCTTGATAAGCAAGATTTACTTAAAGTAAAAGGGGGTAAGATAATTGAAATCAAGAACTTTTGTATTAATATCGTTATAAAGTTTTAAATCCCAATTAGGCAGAGATTATTCTCTGCCTTTAATGAAAAATATATATCATGAAACTTAGCTATTATAATAATTATTTGAGTGTGTCTGGGCATTGTTTGATATATAATTCTTTTACAGATAAGTATATCTTAATTAAGAAGGAATTAAAAGATCTAATTGATAAAAATATTAATAATCTGGAATCAATTAGCAATAGTAACCCTGTGTTTTATGAAGATTTACTAAACTATGGTATGTTGATACGGAATCATCGTGACGAAATAGAGGAAGTTAAGAATGAAAGAATGAAACGACGATTTTCTTCTGATATTTACCATTTAACATTAAACACAACCATGGATTGCAACCTTAATTGTTGGTATTGTTACGAAAATCATAGTAAGGGAGCTGTTATGGATAAAGATATGATTGATTTAGTTCATAAACATCTAGATTATAAATTAAGAACAGAGCCTTTCAGGAAGTTAATTGTAAGCTTTTTTGGAGGAGAACCTCTTCTTAATTCAAAAGATGTTTTTATCCCAATGATTCGTGTAGTTAAAGATTTTGTTAAAAGTAATAATATAAGGTTGACAGTATTAATTACAACAAATGGTACAATAATAACAGAATCAATTTTAAAGGAGTTAGAAGATGTAGAGGTTAATTTTCAGTTTACTGTAGATGGTATTAAGAATACCCATAATAGTATACGTAAATACAAAACAACTGAATTAGGATCGTATGATATGATTGTGAAAAATATAAAAAGGCTTGTTAACACACTATCAACATATCATATCATTCTTAGAATTAATTTTGATGCCAAGACAATAAAGGATATTCATGGAATCATACCAGATTTATCTTTCGTTGATTATAAGGATATAACATTTAGTTTGCAGAAAATATGGCAAGAAGATTATAATAAGATAAATTTTGAAGATATTTTTAGATCAATTAATATTTTCCGGGAAATGGGTTACGTTGCTGAGTTTGCAGACTTAGCTTTAAAGGATCATGCTTGTTATGCAGATAACTATAATCAAGCAGTTATAAATTTTGATGGAAAGATATATAAGTGTACTGCAAGAGATTTTAATGAAGATAATAGTGAAGGTTACATTAATGATATTGGGAAAGTAATTTGGAAAACAGAAAAAATAGGGAAACGGATGGCAACAAAGGTGCCTGAAATGTGTGAGGAATGTAAGATATTTCCAACTTGTCAAGGATTTTGCACACAAAACTACTTAGAATCAGAAGGAAAGGATTTAGAGTGCATTCTTTATAGTATGGGTGTAACAGTAGAAGAGCATATATTTAGAAATTTTGAAAAGAATTTAAGGTTTTCATAACACTAGGTCTCATGAGTATACTAACAGCGTTTAATAGAAAGAAGCGAATAAAAAGTGTTTTGCAGATGGATGTAATGGATTGTGGTGTTTCATGTTTAAAGATGATTTCTCAATATTATGGCAAGACTATTTCACATTCAAAACTTAAACAATTAGCTTATACTGGGAAAGATGGTACTTCATTACTTGCTATTAGTGAAGCCGCAGAAAATCTTGGTTATAGGACATCTGGAGGGAAGATTGCATACGCTAATTTATCTATGGTGCCATTACCCTGTGTATTGCATTGGAATCAAGAACATTTTGTTGTATTATATAAAGTCAAAAAGAAGAATTTTTTTAGGAATGAAAATAGATATGGTATTGTAGATCCTGCTTTTGGTAAGAAAGTATATTGTGAAATAGAATTTAAGAATAAGTGGGTATCAACTGAATCAGGAGGGCTAGAAAAAGGAGTAGTACTTTTGCTAGAACCAACAGAAGCTTTAGGTGATTTAAGTGAAGAAGAAGATACAAAGGGATTTAAGTTTGTATTTTCATACTTTAAGAGTTATAGAAAATTGATTTTTCAGTTACTTTTAGGATTACTGGTGGGTAGTATTATTCAACTGATATTACCTATGCTAACACAACAAATTGTAGATTCAGGTATTGTTACTAGAAATATAAGTTTAATATATTTGATTTTATTCGCACAGTTGTTTTTAATTATAAGTAAATCTTCAATTGGCATAATTAGGAGGTGGATATTATTGCATATAAGTGCAAGAATAAATATATCGATGGTATCCGATTTTTTTATTAAACTTATGAAATTACCTATGAGTTATTTTGATACAAAATTAACAGGAGATTTCTTACAAAGAATTGAAGATCATGAAAGAGTTGAAGAATTTTTAACTGTTAAATCATTAGAAGTAATATTCTCTTTGTTTAATTTAGTTGTTTTTGGGATTGTATTATTTTTCTATAGTAAGGTCATATTTATTACATTTTTCACTGGCACAATAATATATGCATTATATATATCTCTATTTTTAAAAAAAAGAAGAGAGCTTGATTATAGACAGTATGAAGCTAAAGCAGTTAATAAGAGTAAAGTCTATGAACTTATACATGGAATGCAAGAAATAAAGTTGCAAAATTCAGAAACAAGGAGAAGATGGAATTGGGAAGATGCACATATTGAGTTATTTAAGGTTAATATTTCTGCATTGAAATTAGCCCAAAATCAAGAAGTTGGAAATGTTTTGATAAATGAGTCAAAGAATGTAATCATTACAATAGTAGCAGCGCTTGCTGTTCTTAATAATGAGATGACGCTAGGTATGATGCTTGCAACGCAATTTATAGTTGGTCAACTTTCATTACCTGTACAACAATTAATGACTTTCATACAAGATTTGCAGAATACAAAGATAAGTTTAGAACGAATTAATGAAATACATACCCGCCCTGAAGAAAATAAAGGGAAAGAATTGTGTGCAGAAGTTGATATTTCCGATTTATGCCTTAATAATGTTAGTTTTCAGTATGAAGGGCCTTATTCACCAAAAGTTCTGAAAAACGTTAGCATAAAGATACCAAAAAATAAAGTTACTGCTATCGTTGGTGCAAGCGGAAGTGGTAAAACAACTTTAATTAAGCTGCTATTGCAATATTATAAGCCAACAGAAGGAGAAATTAATATTGGTAATAATAAATTAGATATTATTAATACAACTATGTGGAGGAATATGTGTGGGGCAGTAATGCAGGATGGATTCATTTTTACAGAGAGTATTGCTCACAATATTGCCCAAAGTGATTATGAGATTAACGCGGAAAGGTTAGTATATGCAGCAAAACTTGCCAATATTCATGAATTTGTAATGTCGTTACCATTGAAATATAATACTATAATCGGTAAGGAAGGTCAGAGCTTAAGTTTAGGTCAGAAACAAAGAGTTTTAATAGCTCGAGCAATCTATAAGAATCCTGAAATTCTATTCTTTGATGAGGCAACAAACGCATTGGATGCTAAGAATGAACAGCAGATAGTAACAAATCTAAACCAGTTTTATATAGGTAAAACAGTTATTATTGTTGCGCATAGGTTAAGTACAGTTAAAAATGCAGATCAAATAATTGTTCTTGAAGATGGATGTGTAAAGGAGATTGGGAATCATCATGAATTAGTCGAAAATGGGAATATATATTATAATTTAATAAAGAATCAATTAGAGTTAGGTAATTAAAAATGGAAAAGGAATTGAGTATTGAATTGCGAAGTGCAAAGGTAAGAGAAATTGTAGGCCAAGTACCCCCTAAATTAGTAAGGTTGGGGATTGTAATTATTTCTGTTATTTTATTCAATTTGTTCGTAATGGCATATTTTATTAAGTTTGATTATTATTATACAACAAAAGCTGTTGTTTACCAAAATAAAATAGACATACATATTCCAAGTAATCAATTTAGGAGTATAAAAATTGGAGCAAAGTGCATAGTTGATCAGAATGTTGATGTTAATGTACTTAATGATATAAGAGATTGCAGAGTTGAATCAATTAATGACATATTGCTAGTTGATGAGAATGGATATTATTATTTAGCTACAAGTAATATTAATATAACCAATGTAGAAATAAGAGAACCACTAATTATTAATGTAAAATTAAAAGGGAAACGACAATCAATATTTAATTATGTTTTTAATTAAAATTAGGATGAATAAGTTTATTTTTCATACAGTTTTTCTATTGTTAATATTGCATCCGGCCAAGGGGCAAGAATTTGTAGAAAGAAATTTTTATATAGTTGACGAAGAAAGATTAATGCATTTGCCATATGCCCAGGCTATTAGTTATACTTCTTGCAAAGTATATAGAGCTGACTCTGAAGGACAGTTTAATATAAACTTAGAAAAGAATGATTCTTTAGTAATAGTGTCAATGGGGTATGAATTAAAGAAAATAAGAGTTTCAGATATTAGTGAAAATTCTATTATTTTTATGAAAAAGCATTACATTACATTACAAGAAGTTAATATTAATCAGAACTTTGAAGTTAATATTAATTTGCCAGAGGATATTGCTGATAATAAGACAAACGAAATTCCTATTGGATTAAGGGGAGACGCATTTAACAGTCCGCCTCCTGTTAGTCAGATTTTAATAAATCCATTGAGTTATCTACACTATATGTTTTCCCAAAAAGAAATAAGTAAAAGAAAAGTTAGGAAGTTAATAGAGGAAGACAAAGTTCTTTCTCAAATATATGAAATTTACTCAGTTGAATTTTTACAAGAAGTAACTGGATTATCTGGAGAAAAACTAGATAATTTTATTGCATATTGTAATATAAATATAGATAAAAACCCTACTGATAATTTTTTCATAGCATATGAAAAAGTTCAATTGGCATATAGCGATTATATAAAATCTCCATTGTTAATAAAAGTTGAGCAACCATCTTTTAAGGAAAACAGAAATAAACGAAAAAGGGGATTTAATATTTCTGTAACATTTGGAGATCATTAGGTTAATATCAATATTCTGCATCATAGATATTGTTTAAAATACACCAAGTTAACTTAATGAGATAAATCGCTGTAAAGTAAGTAAGAATATTAAGTAATACGAGTGGGTCTGAGAGTCCTATCGGGCAGAACAATAAACAAGATGTTTCTCATGATAAATACTTTCTTATATTTTTTTAAACAACATTCTTAAATACTGTTAGGTTTTTCAATACTTCTTTTTCATATCATACTTATAATAATCAAAGTAAAGATAAGTCGTTCGAATATTGCTGTGGCCTATACTTTATTCTGTAAATTAAGTTGAATTTTTTGTGCTTTTTAGTACCGTAGAAAAGTAATGTATTGAGGTATGTAAAAGAATAAAAATATATAACTAACAGCTGAATAATACCATAGGAGAGTTTTTATGTGCTCAAATTGATTCAAAGATAGACTGTGCGTCCATTAAAAAGAAAGAATTTAATTCCCTTTAGAATGAAAATCACATTTATAATTTCTGAACTTTGTGAATTTCTTAATAATAAAATGCCACAAGAATTTAAAGTAAATGATTACTCAACTACTTTTCAAGTAAGGTATATAAAGTATCCTAAATTATTTGATTTTGTTGCTCTGTAAAACAATTATTACGAACTTAATTTCTATTTTATGATAGAAAATTAATGTTTTAAGTGTAATTGCTAAATGCTCAGAAGAAAGGAGTCTCGATTTTATTTCTATGGAATTGGAAAGACTTAGTTCTTTAAAAAGGTAGAAAATATTCTATCAAACTATTCTTTTAATATTGATGATAAATTGATTTTAAGCATTAGCAGTTCATTATGTCTTATGGCTAATGAATTTCGTTTTAATGTTGCTAGTGAGGAATTGACAGGAAAGAAGGAATCTCAGGTGCAAAGCTAATTTACAAAGTCTATTAAATGATAATTGAGTTGCTTTGGCTACTGGTAGATATTCCGGTGATGTTCCGTTTTTTACGTCACAGAGCAATATTTATCCTCAAATATCATTTTAAGGGGTCAGCATCCGCCGGAATGTCATGCTAAAACCTAGCAGGAACTGGCTTCAGGAAAGGGGGTCAGCATGTTCAAGAATATCCAACTTGAAAAAGAAGATGGAATCAAGAGAGAATAGAGTATAATAGGCTATATATCATAGAAAATTTATTGTAATTGATTTTTTTATAAATGGATGTAGAGTTATCAATATATTTTCCTATTATAAAAGGTAAATTTGACACAAAAAGGAACTTTTAAAACAGAAAATACTCCCAATGAATAAAAATCTACCGGGAGTTTCTTTTTGTGACCAAAACAGGATAATTGAATACAACCATTAAAATAATATTCAGTTTAAACCAAACTCATTTCTGAGCACTTTAACTTTTCTGCCAGCACCTGCATATCTGAACTTATCTTTTCATTTGTAATACGGGCATAGATTTGAGTTGTTTTAATATTGGTATGGCCAAGCATTTTACTAACCGATTCGATAGGTACACCTTTTGATAAAGTAACTGTTGTTGCAAAAGTATGGCGTGCCAAGTGAAATGTTAGATTTTTGGTTATACCACATACATCAGCAATTTCCTTTAAATATTGGTTGGTTTTTTGATTGGTCGGAATAGGCAAAAGAACATTGTTAGGTAACCCTTTGTATTTGTCAAGGATTAACTGGGCTATATCTAGTAGAGGCACAACAGTTTTAATAGATGTCTTCTGACGTTTAGTATTAATCCATAAATTACCGTCAAAGCCTTTAGTAATATGTTCCTGTTTTAGATTTTTTATATCGATATAAGCCAGTCCGGTATAGCAGGAAAAAATAAAAATATCACGTACTCGCTCTAGTCGTTCACTACTTAAACTTTTTTGCATGATGCGTTTTAGTTCGTCATCGTTTAAGTAACCTCTGTCAACCTTTTTAATTGAAATCCTGTAATTGGCAAATGGGTCGGTTTGTATCCATCCATTCTTTTGAGCTATAAGTACTATGCTTTTGAATTTCTGAATAAACTTAGCGGTTGTGTTGGCGTTGCAACCGCATTGTACATTCAGGAAAGTTTCAAAACCAACAATGAAGGAGTGGTTGATTTCTCTCAAATCAATGTCGCTTCTTTTATATTCTGTTTTAAGGTAATTTGATAGATGTCTTTTACAAACTTCTGCTTTTTGGTAGGTGGCTTTTGATTTATTTATGCCAATTTGTTTTTTTAGGAGGTTATTGCTTTCCTCAAATAGTTCCATAAGTAAATATTGTTCCAATCCGATACCGAGGAAAGTATTCTTAACTTTTTCAGCGGTTATCTGGATATCTTTTTTTGTAAGGTCGTTATAAGCATTACGTAGGGATGTTTTAATTTCATCTAAAACGGCATTTAGAGTTCTTGCTTCGGCATTTCTTCCTTTAGCCTTATTTAATTCAACACTCCAGTCGTTCGGTTTGATAAATTGTTTGGTGTTGAAATGTGTTTTCTTTCCATTGATTGTGATTCTTGCTACAATAGGTGCTGTTCCATCTTTTTTTTCTGCATTCTTTTTAATGAAAAAAAGAACATTAAAAGTACTTCTCATAAGCTTCATTTTTCGAATTGTAAAACTATGTTATTATTCTCTAAATGAAATACTTGTAAGCTGGACAATTTCGGACATAACTATGCCAATTCTGGACAAATCGTAACCTATTTTCACCTTTTTAAAATAGGTTACGATTTAGTTACTATTTAATGTCGTTTTTAGGCATATCAAGAAAGACATACAAAACAAAAAGGCATAAAAAAAGTCCTACAACTTATTGAAAGTGTAGGACTTGTCTTTTTTTTGTCTTTTATTGACATTTTAATCAGCGGAGAGAGAGGGATTCGAACCCCCGGTACCTTGCAGTACAATGGTTTTCAAGACCACCGCATTCGACCACTCTGCCATCTCTCCAAAATTTTTGATCTAGTCTGAAACCCTTATTGTTGTTAGTGTTTCAGTGTGTATCTCTTTTGATAACGGGTGCAAATGTAGAGTAATTTTTTGAACTGCAAAAATAAATTTGAAAAAAAATATAAACTTTAATTGAGGGTTTTGTCTAAGTGCTTTTTTATCAAATGTGTAGGTTGTGAAATATTTTTATTGAAAATTTGAAATAAATGAAAGTAGATTGAAAATGGTACAAATTTTCACAAGCTATACATATATTAAAACGGCTGTTTTAAATACTAAAACAGCCGTTATAAATAAAATCCAAATAATCAGCAATAATTTTTATTCAGCAAAAAAGCTTAACATATCCTCATATCCACTCATATTTGCAATATCCGGACTGTTATAATAAATCATCATGTAATCATTGCCTCCAAGTTCTTTTAACCTGTTCCAGTCGTGAAATGCACCTTCTTTATTATTCAATTGATACTGGCATAAACCTCTCATAAGTAAAAGAGCCTTGTCATTTGGTAATAAAGAAATACTATAATTATAATATTTTAGTGCTCTTTGTGGTTTTCCTTTCTTAACAAATAGATTACTTGCTCTTTTAAAGGATCGGGAGGCTAATGCTTTAAAATTTTTCATAATTGAATTACTACCTCCTTCTCCAGCATCTTTAAAGGCTAAAGAAATCTCTTTTTCCATAGATGTTGGTTCGTCATTATTATAACCGGGTTTCCACATTCCGCTAGTTGTTTTTAAAACTCTGATCACCTCTTCATCAATTGCTGACGATAAGCTATTTATAATTTTGAAATCGTTTACACTACCGGACTCTGTAATGGTAAATTGTATAACTACCGTGCCTTGAATACCAAATTCGGCGTCCTTTTCAGGACAGATAATTTTTTTTGCAAGGTATTCATTAATGGATGCAGCTTCTATTGCCAATGTTTCACCAGTAAATTTTGGAGGGGTTACTTTTACCTCTTCAATTTTTTGTTGACCAAATGTGATGACTGAAAAAATCATACACAAAAGGGAAATAATGAACCGTTTCATAATATCAATTTTAATGGGGTTAGAATATATTTGTTAATACTGATAATTTATATACATACCTCCTTTCTTTTTTATGGTATTAATGATTAAAAAGTAGCCCGGGTTTTATACTTCAAAGTTAATTTGTAGTGCAGTGCGGGACTAAACAGCTATGTTTATAATAGATTAAAATTTGGCAGTGGAGCTTAAATTATGGTTGGATGTACTTAAATTATGTTTGAATGAAGTTGAAATTAAAAGCAGTTTGTATCTGAGAAGATGCTTGTTGTATAGGTTGTTATCTGTTGAGGGGGGCGTTGTTTGTTGATGAAATAGATCAGCTCAATCTAAAAAGCAGGGGTGATATACATCTTTGGGATATAAATGAGAACCATTGTTTGTTGTGTGCCTGTCTGGTTCACCTTATATAGTAATTTAATAAAACCTGGCTCTTTTCTCAGGTTTGGTAAAGGTTGATTTATTACAACTTACGAATAATGAAAATATTTTGCAACGAAGTCATCAGGTTGTTTAATGACAGTCCTTTGATGGTCGGGCACGAAGTGTTTCTATAGCTTGGCTTTATTTTATAGTTCCCTTCTCACGTAAAAGTTCACCTGCACGCTTGTGTTCCCGAAGGTAATTGATTTCCATGTCGTTTAAAATCTCTTCAAAACCGGGTTCCTGCCGGATGTTATCCAGTAACGGCCAATGTTTCATGCTCACGACAAGCAGCCTCGAGAATGTTTTTTTATTGTCTCTCACCAGACTTAAGTACTCCAGGGCTTTTTCTTTTTCTTCCATTGCGGCGTATACACAAGCAAGATGGGAATGAGAATAGTAATTCTGTGCAAAATAGTTATTCATTTTGATTTCATCCCTGGCGACTTTTATGGCTTTTTTAAAATGTTCATCGGCATCTTTCTCCATACCATTTTTTAAATAAACACATCCTGCAGTCATAATGCTTTGACTATTTGTATATTTTTCACCGTATTTCATCATGTATTTGTAAGCACTGGGGTAATCCCTAAGCCAAACAGAATTAATCATTAAATAATAAAGGTTGTCGGTATGGGTTGAATCCTTCCGGTATATTCGCAAACAATAATCCATGGCAGCATCGAAATTTCCAGACATGGTTTCGATTTCATTCATGATGCTGAAATATTTGATGGAGTCGTTGTACAAGTGCAGCATTTGTTTTGCATACCCTCTGGCTACCTCAGGATAACCCATGTAGGTTAAAATCCAGCAAAATTGTACCAATAGGGCTGGGCGGATATCCATTTTGTCCGACATAACTTCTTCGTATCCCAGAAAACTTTTAATGGCATTATAGTAATCTTCTGTGCCAAGGAAATGCACGAAAGTAAATTCGTAATATTCACTGAGGTTTGCTTCGTTTACCGGTAATTTCTGAAATAACTCATTAGCCTTTTCAGGCAAACCTTTGAGTAGATAGTATCGGCCTTTTAAAGCCATGGCTTTCCAGTTTTTTTCGTCAAGAGACAATGCTTTGTCAACCATGATAAGTCCTGAATCTAAGTACTGTTCCTTTATATAGATATTTCCCCAATACGCGATATTCCGGATGTAAAAATCACCCAGCTGTGTCCATGCATCAGCAAAGGTCGAATCAAGTTGAATAGACTCTTGAAATAACTGCTTGGCTTTTAGCCGTTCCTGCCAGGATTGTTTGAGAGGTTGTAGCTCAAAAAGTCGTTTGTAATCTAATCCCCGCAAGTATAAATTATAGGCTGTGAGATTTACTGTTGGTTTTTTAGTGATTTGAACTTTTTCATCCCGGGATATTACGGCATGCAATTCGTCAGCAACCAGCAGAGCCAATTCATTTTGCACCTTAAAAATGTTTTCCAGGGTAACTTTGCGCTCATATGGTTTTGACCATAGATGCTTGTCGGTACTGGTTTCAATTAACTGTAGGCGAATCCGGATCGTGTTGTTGATGGTTTGGGCACTGCCTTCTAAAATGTAATTAGTATGCAGTTCTTTGGCGATTTCTTTTATGCTCAGCTTTGAGTTTCTGTAATGTTCAGCAGTGGTACGTGAAACTACTCTTAAATCTTTGATTAAGCTGAGTTTGTACAATATTTCTTCCATCAATCCCTCAATAATATAACTGTATCCAGCTTCCGGGCTGTCGTCGATAAACGGTAATACAGCAATTGATTTTTCAATATTAACTTTTGAAGAAGAAAAATTCCTGATAAGGATTCCTGAGATAACTAAAATAAGGATTATAATTATAGCAGACTGAATGATGCTCTTTTTACCTATTCTTTTTGAAAACACCGGTTCCTTAACGGGAGGAGCGCTTTCAGTCTGTTTTTCCCTGTTAACTTCTCCTGGTGGAAACCCGTAATAATCATGAAAGCATTTAATAAAATAGGTTGGGGCACTAAAACCAACCAGATAGGCCACTTCAGAAACGCTTTGAGAAGTTTCCTTTAAAAGCTCCATTGCTTTGTTTATCCTGATTTCGCGGATAAACTGACTGGGAGATTTATCGGTAATGGAATTTATTTTTTGATAAAGGGTAGAGCGGTTTGTTCTCATTTCTTTAGCTAACTCAGAAACACCAAAATTTTCATCTTTCAGGTTGGCCTCAGTTACCTCTCTCAGCCTCTGCATAAATTCCTGTTTAGTTACAGATCGCCTGTGGCTCATGATTATTTGAGTAAGATAATGATTAAATGATTTATCTGATACAAGTTACGGATTATGAGATTGTATTGCAATGAAGATTTAAGGTTGTTTTAGTAACCTGAGTTCGATATAAAATTAATGGCTCAAATCGCTTATAAATATTGAGTTTCAAGGAATCTTTGCGAAAGCATAGCGGGCTATGGTAAGCAAATATGACGCAGAAAATCGGTATTTATAAGTGACATTCATAGCTTTTCATTAAGTAATCGATTTACGGCTCTAAATTTTATCACCATAGCTCGCTATGTCTCAAAAATTTATATTGTAAATCAATCATTTACTGAAATTTGAGCTCGCTAATTTTAATCGAACTCAGGTTAGTAAGTTTTTAAACTAAATAACCTGATTTTTGATGAAACCCGAAATATACATAAGGAACATC